>JBMFMV010000143.1:0-510 GCA_049970495.1 bacterium | reverse complement strand
TTTTCATTACCTCCAAGATAAAGCTCCATCCTTATTCCCAGCTATAGAGTTACCTGTGAGAGAGATTAGAAGGAGTATGGTGTTACTATTAGAAACTAAATTTTTCATTTTTTAAACCCCTACAGTTTGAAGTGAGTAATTTCCCTCTTTGTAGGTAAATTCTTATAGAAAGTATTATAGTATACATCTTTGGATGTAATCTGGAGTCTCAAATATATAACTCATATACAATTTAGGGGGCTTCCTGAAGGAAGCCCCCTTTCTATGCCTCTAGAAAGTCTAGCTATTCTATCCCTTCGAATTGGTGGTCTATCTCAACACCATCTTGATCTGCGTGCCCTCCACCAGGAAGGTTTTCGTTCTCTGCCTCAACAGCTGATTCCTGTGTTTCATTTGTTTCTTGAGCCTCTACCGCTTCGTTAGTCTCGTTTTCTCCTTTATCCTGAATACTCGTTTGTTGGTTCTGAGCTACGGTATAGCTAGGAGTGGCAGATGTTGATGCTACTGGAT
>JBMFMV010000142.1:0-516 GCA_049970495.1 bacterium | reverse complement strand
CCTCCGGGCCCCCAAACATGTATAACAGTGGTTTCCACAAGCTCACGCCTACCCACCTGTAAACATATCTTTCAGCTTCTCATGCATACCTCAGTTCGGTCCCTATCCGCCGCAGGCGCAGGATACTTGAGAGGAGCCATCCCTAGTACGAGAGGACCGGGATGGGGCAGGCTCTGGTGTACCAGTTGTTCCCCAAGGGCAGCGCTGGGTAGCCATCCTGCTACGGGATAAGCGCTGAAAGCATCTAAGCGTGAAGCCCACCTCAAGATAAGGTATCCCTGAAGGGCCGTGGGAGACTACCACGTAGATAGGCTGCAGGTGGAAGCTCGGTGACGGGTGGAGCCAAGCAGTACTAATAGCCCGTTTGGCTTGGCCTTATTCTACCTACTAACCTACAACCTTATTCAATTGCCAAATCCCTGGTGTCCATAGCGGTGGGGAAACACCCGGCTTCCATTCCGAACCCGGCAGTTAAGCCCACCAGCGCCCATCATACTGATCGGGAGACCGATCGGG
>JBMFMV010000141.1:0-518 GCA_049970495.1 bacterium | reverse complement strand
TAACTTTCGAAATACTGAGTAAATAATTTGCCTTTCCCAAAGAAGGAATAGTAGGAGGAATATAAAAAACATTTAGATCCTTTACCTGAGGATTATGAAAAGAGATTATAAGAACCTCATTACCGTTTTCTTTTAAACTATAAGCAATTTTTAGTGTATGAACGCTGTTAGCAGGTGCTAATAGACAAATTTTCATTTCAAGCCTCCTCGTATAATAGTTTTTGATATAAATTGCATTACCTGTACCTTGAAAAGTTAACCCACATTCCGCAGGTGTCATTTTCAATTATAATATTTTTCACATTCCTTACCCATTAACATTAGAATTTTCTTAGGTACTTCCTTTACTTTGGTCAATTTTACCATCTCTTTCCCTTCTAACTCTATCCTAACTTCACTTATCCCCCTGAATAACTGGAATATCCACTTTATTGTAGGTCGCTGTGTCGGCTTCCCCTTCTGATTAGGTACGTTCTCTCCTACCCTAGCTAACTCCTTCCTTATCTTCCACTCTGCTA
>JBMFMV010000140.1:0-547 GCA_049970495.1 bacterium | reverse complement strand
AAGACTAGTGATTTTAAGGATGCTTTTGAATATGCTAAGAAGTTGGCTAATAATGGATATAAGGCATATATAACTACTTCTAGGGATAAACCTCTATATGCTAAACCTAAAAGAATACCTTTAAAGTGGGGTGATGATGATGATTAGGTTTACATCGATATTTGTTATTTTTTTTGTTCTTATTTCTTTTTCTGTCTCCGCTTCTACTACAACTACTACAACAGGACTTACTAGCCTTACTTTGAGCAATCTTTATACTTCTCTAAGTTATGATTATGTTGTTCTTCGTGTTACTGGAGTAGGTGATACTATAGCTTCCCTTACCCTCGGCTACAGACAAACTTTTGACTTTGGTTATGTCTATATTGGATTCGGTAGTATTCCAGGTACTTCGATAAACCTAAACTCTCCTGACTGGTTTGATAGTGTCGTTTGGCAAGCCGAGGTAAATATAAACCTGAAAAAGGTAGGTGATGCCATTGGCAAGATGCTCAAAGATATCAATAACAATACTAATACTAATATTAACTCTACTAAGTAAATATAG
>JBMFMV010000139.1:0-558 GCA_049970495.1 bacterium | reverse complement strand
TTTCTCCAAACTCTAAAACTGCTATCCAAAACTACCCTTTTCGGGTTAACTTGACTGAATTACCTCTTAAATCATCAAGACTATCATATCTTTTCCTCTCCAGGCATCACTCTCCTTTCTCTCCCATAAACTTCTAAGACTCTTTTAGCCTCACTTCTACTAATAGTCTACTTCTACATTCCAATCCTCTTTAACTTTAGTTATATTCTATCCCCCCCCACACATTTGTCAAGGGGAGTTTCCGAGAGGCTACTAAGTATAAAGTTGCTGCAGTATGCCTTAAGGTATGAGGATGAATGTTTTTGGTGATCCCTGCCTTCTTGGCGATATCCTTTATTAGATACTGAACTCTACGAGAAGAAATATCAAAAAGAAATGCATCTTGGCTCATCTTCTTGGTATATGCATTCAATTCTTTTACTAGATGTTTATCAACGATAGGGATCCTTCTATCCTTTGCCCCCTTACCCTGACTAACCTTAAGAAATGTTATATTATGGTCTTCTTCTATGTCAGATACCTTTCTATTGGTTGCCCATTAAAGGCTAAATATTCTTT
>JBMFMV010000138.1:0-592 GCA_049970495.1 bacterium | reverse complement strand
TTAGGTAAATTATTTAGAGGAGAAGACTTAACCATCGCATTTTTATACATAGCTTCATAAGCTTTTTGTAAATCAAAATCTCTTAATCCTTTAACTATTGCATCTGCAATAACTGAGTCTGCATGAGTTCCAATCATACAATTAGTTTCTTTATTTGCTTTATGCCATCTTGGTAACCATCCAGATTGGGTGTATATATCTAAGAAGCTCTTTATGAATTCTATATTCCTCTGAGGTTGAATTAAAACAAATAAGGGATGTAAGCTTCTGAAAGTATCCCATAAGGAAAATACAGTATAGTGAGGATAATCTGTTTGATATATTTTATCATCTACTCCTATATATTCCCCATCTATATCTGAAAATAAGTTAGGGTGAATAAATGAATGATATAGAGCAGTGTAAAATTTAATCTTATCTTCCTTACTTCCTTCTACTTCTATTAAGGATAAAATTTCCTCCCATTTTTTAAGAGCTTCATCTTTAACTTTATCAAAGTCCCAATGAGGTATCTCTTGCAGATTTTTCCTTGCTCCTTCTATTCCTGTATAAGACAAAGCAACCTTTATTAAAATCTTTTCTTTATCTTGAG
>JBMFMV010000137.1:0-592 GCA_049970495.1 bacterium | reverse complement strand
GTTTCAATCCCTTATAGGTTAGCTACAAACCTAGCCTTACTTTGAGCAATCTTTATACTTCTCTAAGTTAGTTTCAATCCCTTATAGGTTAGCTACAAACATATATATAATGACTTGGTAAATGCCAAGAATGAATTCCGTTTCAATCCCTTATAGGTTAGCTACAAACATGTACTATTTTTTGGAAAACCTGGTTATGCAATCAAAGTTTCAATCCCTTATAGGTTAGCTACAAACGGACTTGCTTCGAGTTCGGCAGGGAATTGTGCTTCTGGAGTTTCAATCCCTTATAGGTTAGCTACAAACCCCTTTTGTTCTCATAAAATCTAGGTCTTTATTTTACTATATAGACCTAATGCTACAATCTTCGAAAAGATTATATACTAAATATTTTCATTTGTAAAGAGTCTTCTGTATGATTTTGAGTTTTCTGTCAATCTCTAGGAATTCTTGCATTATTACCGATCGACTGAAATTTACTTCTCTAATTGTAACTATTACAGTTTTGATTGGTAAGATGATTAAACCTAATCCTTCTAGTAAACAGGAATCTTTACCTATCCTAACAAATAATACCTTAATTGATTATTTC
>JBMFMV010000136.1:0-691 GCA_049970495.1 bacterium | reverse complement strand
GTATGTTCCAAGTCCTCCAACAAGCCTAGGTGGATACTCCCAAACAAAGAATCCTATTCTCAACGCAGATCATACTATAATAAAATTATTCTTGTATAAATTTTTTTCTCAAAACTTTTATACCAGATTATATGGGGCCCAGCATATAGTATAAGGTGTTATATTTGGAGACGGCTGTTGACGTAAGTGATGTTGTTAAGATTTTTAATGGAAACTTCAGGGCCCTTGATGGTGTAAACTTGAAGGTTGAATCTGGATGCATTTTTGCTCTTTTAGGCCCTAATGGTGCAGGTAAAACTACTCTCATGAGGATCTTGACGACACAGATTGCCCCATCTTCGGGTTCAGCCTACGTTTTCAGCCTAAACACTGTAAGAGACGGGTCCCAGATTAGGAAGCTTGTCAGCTATGTCCCACAAGAAATGAGCGTATGGACCGACATAAGCGGATACGAAAATCTTCTCATTTACTCGAAAATTTATGGGATTCCAGCTGAAAAAAGAAATGATGCCATTAACGAGGTTTTAGAAAGCATGGGCTTGAATGAAGTCTCTAATAGGCTTGTTAAAACATATTCGGGAGGCATGATTAGAAGGCTTGAAATAGCATGCGCGCTTCTGATCAGGCCAAAAATATTATTCTTGGACGAGCCGACCATAGGACTTGACCCTTCAGCTAGAAAGATTGTGTG
>JBMFMV010000135.1:0-697 GCA_049970495.1 bacterium | reverse complement strand
CTGAAGAAAGGAAACGTATAGAAATAAATCTAAATCCTGATATAGAAAAAGAATTGGAAAATACTATAGAGGACATTAAAAATATTTTAAGTTTAGAAAAGCCTCCACCTCTAATTAAGATACCGTATTGTAAAAACTGTGCATACAAGGAGTTATGCTGGGCATGAAAAAACCTATTTATATTTTTTCAACAGGAAGAATAGAAAGAAAAGATAATACGCTGTTCTTAGAAACAGAAAATGAGAAGAAAGCTATACCTGTTAATGCAGTATCTGAGATAAAAGTTTTTGGAGAATTAGATATAAATAAAAGAGCTTTAGAATTTCTTACAGCAAATAAAATAACTTTGCATTTCTTTAATTACTATGGTTATTACGTTGGAAGCTACTATCCAAGAAATTATCTAAACTCTGGTTATATAGTATTAAAGCAGGCAGAACATTACTTAGATAGAGATAAACGTCTCTTCCTAGCAAAAAGCTTTGTTTATGGTGGTGTAAGAAATATTTTGAAAAATCTTGATTACTATAGAAGAAGAGGCAGAGATTTAGAAGATGTTATAAAAGAGATAGAGAAAAATTTAACTCTACTGGAAGGTATATCTTCACTTTATGAAATTATGCAAGTAGAAGGTAATATAAGAAAATTATACTACAGTAAGTTTAATTTTATAATTCAATTTGAAGATTTTTTCTTC
>JBMFMV010000134.1:0-775 GCA_049970495.1 bacterium | reverse complement strand
AGAGATTATCTCCTTGTTCCTCTTCTAATCCGGTGGTAGTGGGCGGGATTAAGGAGTAATTTATCCATCAAAGAAATAGCTTTAGAAAATCAGCTGGAGATAAGATTTTTATTCCCTTCGAAGTTCTTGTATAAGCCTTTCTACATCTTCTTCATCTTTAATCTTTAATTCTTTAGCCTTTTCTTCCCCCCATTTATAGATCAGTTCCCATCTTTTTTCCTGCATAATATATACTTCTAATGCTTTCTTCAAAATTTCACTAAATAGCAAAAAAATAGATTTCCTGTCAATGCTAGGATGGGATAGTCAGAAATTACTCAAATTAGAATTACTCCCCCATCTGGAGGGTATCTTTTCATTACCTCCAAAAGAAAGCTCCATTCTTATTCCCAGTTATAGAGTTACCTGTGAGAGGGATTAGAAGGAGTATGGTGTTACTGTTAGAAGCTAAATTTTTCATTTTTCAATCTCTATCGTTCGGAAACATAGTCCTAACTTTAGACTTATTAGCTTTTAACAAACTCTAGAGGAGCCATTATACTTATCTCATTAAGCATTCCCAGTTTAGAGGCATCCAATATCTCTATCTCAAGAGGCAATCCTTTTTCATCAAGATGAAGGATTACCCCCTCTTTTAAATCGATAGAATCTGTAAGAGTACCCTCTCTAAGCTTAATTAAAAGTATATCAGCTGACTTTGAATATTCTATCTTCATAAGTTTTCCCTCCTTGATAATAACGCTTTTTATAAGGGAAATATACTGTAATAAGCACT
>JBMFMV010000133.1:0-779 GCA_049970495.1 bacterium | reverse complement strand
CATTAACCAGGAATGCTGGATTAGGACAAGGAGATGAGGTTTATCTTGATTATAATCTTTTAAACCTAACTCCAGGTTCTGGCGATATGAATGATATCCAGATACTTAAGGATAGAGGGGTAACAGTATACTATCGAAAAGAATAAAGCTTCTATTTAACCCGAAAGGGCAGTTTTAGATAGCAGTTTTAGAGCTTGGAGAAAATCTACATTAGTAGGCTCTCGGAAACTCCACAAAACTTATTTTCTTCTCCTCTAACTCTTCCTTTTTATCTACATATATGATAGAATAGTCAAGTGCTTGGAATATTTTAACAATTGGTGTATTTTCATCTGGGGAGATATCCCTTTTTCAAGAGGGGTAATTCCCCTTTTAAATTCCACGCAAAAGTTTATAGAGCCTTTTTATTCCTCCATTCTTTTTAAGAGAAAATTTTAATTTATTATACAATACCTGCGGAATATAGGATAATGCCTTCAAACTGTAATTCTTGCAGAAAGGTCGACAGAATGCTAATTTTGCAAATTATCGATATTTATTATATACTACTTTACATATTTATTGAAAGTTATACAATAAATATGAGGTGATAAAAATGAAAGTAAAGGTGACTTTTGTATTAGAACAGGAATTAAAGAGACGATTGTTTATTCAGGCTTATAGCAGAGATAAGAAAGCTAGTGAATTATTGAATGAGATATTAGATAAAGAGTTGGCTGAGTTAGAGAGGGAACAGACACAGAAAATAATAGAAAATACAGGGCACAAATAAGCACTAT
>JBMFMV010000132.1:0-780 GCA_049970495.1 bacterium | reverse complement strand
GTATAAAGAAGTTTAAGTTACCTAAAGATATCCTAAGTGAAATAGACGAATTGGAAAGCCTATTAAAAGGTGTATTAAATGATATTAGGTGTGTTATCTATGAAGAAAAGCCAATAGTCTTGGAGGGGGGTCTCTTCGAAAACCTGAAGAAATATATAGAAGGGATAGAAAAAAGATCAGGTATCACCTTTAACCTTACCCTAAGTGGAGATGAGAGAATAATACCAAAGAGTATTAAAGAAGATCTCTTTTTTATAGTAAGAGAGGCGATAGTAAATATAAGGCGCCATAGTATGGCTAATAACGCTTATGTGGAATGTAAAGTGGAAGAAGATGAAGTAAGGATAAGAGTTGAAGATGATGGGGTGGGTTTTGACTATGAGCAGTATAAAAACAAAAGTAGCTCTTTTGGAATAAAAATAATGGAAGATAGAGTAATCTCCTTGAGTGGTATTTTTAAACTCGAAAGCTTCCCACATAAAGGGACTAAGGTGGAGATTTATGTTCCCTTATAGGAGGAAGCAGATGGGGTTATAAAGGTCCTTATCGTGGACGATCAGACTCTAATATGTGACGGAATAGCCAAGCTACTTGAAGGAGAAAAGGACATGGAAGTTGTAGGTAAGGCTTATAGTGGGCAGGAGGCTATAGAGAAGGCAGAACAACTTAAGCCTGACATAATCCTTATGGACATAAGGATGCCTGGTATAGATGGCATATCAGCTACAAGAGTGATAAAAGATCAGAATCCTTCTATCCAGATTATTGCCATCTCTGTAT
>JBMFMV010000131.1:0-882 GCA_049970495.1 bacterium | reverse complement strand
CAACCACATCATAGGGATTAATTATGGAAGGGATTCCTTCCCTAACTAAAGTTCCTGTCTCTGGATTAATCCTTATATTGGTAGTATCAGGAACTTGTTTAATAGATACAAGAATATTCAACATAAAAGTTTTTTCTTATTTTTGATATCCAGGAAGTTCAAGGTGTGTGCAGGTACCAGTGGGACAGGAATGGGATTCAGCGACTCTCGGTTTATCAGAAGCTTTATTAGTAGTTTCTTTAATAAGAGAATTGACCACACTCATTAATCTTTCTATTTTAGATGAACCACAAGCTTTACACCTTACATTACTAATTTCCTCTTTAGATTTTAGTAAAACTTCAAATTCTTCATTGCAATCTAAACATTTAAATTCGTAAATTGGCATAAAATAAACCTCTTTTATCTTTAGATCTTAAAAATGCCCGGGGCCGGACTCGAACCGGCACGGGGGCAGTCCCCCAGTGGATTTTAAGTCCACAGCGTCTACCTATTCCGCCACCCGGGCTTTTTATTTAATTTTAATACAAATTTTTTAGATTGGCAACACCGAACTAGCTCATCAAAAATTGATATCTCATAATATAAATTCTAAAATATTCCTTAAATTCCTCTAAGGGAATATAATTTTATTTCTAAGCCTATTATAAAATTATTTTATAAGAAAAGATAAGGTAAAAACATGGATCTATTGTAACTTTACAAATAGTTTGAGAATTTTTTGGAGTAAAAAAGGGGGGAGGGGGAGAAGTGGAAAAGTGAAGAGATGTGGAGGATTTTCAAAAGGGTATATCTTCATTAATCGGGGTGAATAGTTTAGCCGGTTCAAAAAAATCCTCTTTAAGGTATGATTCTTTTATAGGTTGCCTATTATGAGGACTC
>JBMFMV010000130.1:0-1287 GCA_049970495.1 bacterium | reverse complement strand
GGTGTTTTTAGGATGAATTACGAGTTTTATATTGGTGTAGACGTATCTAAAGATTCTTTTACTGTGTGTATTAAAGATTCTAAGGGAAAGAGTATCTTTCAAGGCTCTTTCACCCAATCCATTGATGGCTTCCAGAGCTTCCTTGATACTATAAATCAATCTACTTCCCAAGCTCCCTCCATCGTAGGTATGGAATCTACTTCTATCTACTACCTTAATCTCCTTTCCTTCCTCATTGACCATAACATTAACATCGTAGTTATTAACCCTTCTGTAATCAATAAGTTCTCTAAACTCGATATTAGACCTTATAAATCTGACAAGAAGGACGCCTCTACTATAGCTGAGTATCTCCTTTATTCTAAACCAGAACCTCAAAATCAATGGAAACTCTCTGAGCTTAAAATACTTGCTAGGGAAAGAGAAAAACTTACTAGAGAAGTTTCTTATCTTAAAGATGACATCCTTAGATGTATCTATACCCTCTTCCCTGAACTTGAGAGAAACTTTAATATCTTTACTAAGGGGATGCTCCAATTCTTGTTGAAGTTTCCTTCTGCTAAAAGCATTAAGAAGACTAAAAAGAAGATCGTTGAATGTGAGTTCTCTCAGGCCTTTAATGGCAGAGGTAAGAAGCCTTCTTTTAATGCTAATGATATCATTGAGCTTGCCAATAACTCTATCGGAATAGAATCTAAAGCTATGGAAGAGATCCTTATAAGCAATATAAAGAGACTTCTTATGATAGAAGAAGAGATCGATAAATTCGATAAGCTTCTCTCTGATGGCATTAAAGAAGTCGAGATAAATGAGATCAGGATTATTTCTTCTATCCCAGGGATTGGAAATTGCTTGGCTACAAGTTTTGTATGTGAACTTCCTAGCATAGATGCATTTAGAAATAACAGAACTCTTATAGCATTTGTAGGGATTAATCCAGTCACAAAACAATCTGGGAGATACAAAGCTGAGTTTAATATTTCTAAAAGAGGGAATAGACATCTCAGGAGAATAATATATCTTATGGCCATAAATGTAATTAGGTTTGAAGGAAGATTCAAGGCCTACTTCCATAGGCTTAGAGAAAGAGGTAAGAGTTATATGGTTGCTATTATAGCTGTAGCTAACAAATTGCTTAGAACTATATATTCCATGCTTATTCATGGCACTTTTTATTCTCCCAATTATTCATAGTTGACTCCTTTCCAGCATCGTTTTTTATCAGTTTCCTCTTTTATAGTAATGAGACAGAGAAAAACTTCAATAGCATTTTTTGTGATGATTTTA
>JBMFMV010000129.1:0-1328 GCA_049970495.1 bacterium | reverse complement strand
GGCTACAGGATGGTTACAACTATTCCAGAAGGAGTATACACCATGAAAGGGAAAATGTCTATAATTATCCATAACGCCGTGCTTACGATAAATAAAAATACCGTATTTATGCCTTCTGTAAGTAATGACACGTGCAGAATTTTAGGATTATAATATATTATAGATATTATAGAAGAATAATTTCATATTAGGGAGGAAGATCTTTATGGAAGATGGATTCAATTTAGATAAGTTCCCAGAGGAACAAGGCAAAAGATTTGGTAATCTAAAGGTATCTAGTGTCATAATTGGGATATTTATTGGAATAATAGCTATCGTAATTATATCTAGCTCTTTCTATACAGTCAATACGGATGAAGCCGGTGTGGTAAAGACATTCGGAGCATTCACTAAGATTACAGGACCTGGGATACATGCCAAGTGGTTCTGGCCCATCCAGACAGTAGAAAAGGTGTCTGTAGAAAAGGTAAATAGGATAGAGTTAGGATTTAGGACTGTAGGAAAAGATAGCGCTGGTAATATTGTTTATAGCGATGTGCCAGAAGAGAAGATTATGGTAACTAAGGATGAAAACATAGTGGAGGTAGAATTCATAGTCCAGTATATAGTTAGGGACCCAGTTGCATATCTTTTCAATATAGATAACCCTATAGAAACTATAAGGAAGACGTCTTGGTCCGCAATGAGAACGGTAATTGCGAGTAATACTGTAGACGATGTATTAACAATAGGTAAAGAGGCGATTCAGAATCAGACAAAAGACCTGATACAGTCTGTGCTAGACAGATATAACTGTGGTATAAGAGTAGTAGCTGTCCAGCTCCAAGATGTTGACCCGCCTGCACAGGTAAAGTCTGCCTTCGATGAAGTTCAAAAGGCTAAAGAGAAGATGGATCAGCTAGTAAACGAAGGAAAGAGATACTACAATCAGGTAGTTCTAGAGGCAGAAGGAGAGGCTTATAAGATAGTAAAGGAGGCGGAGGCATATAAGATTCAGAAGATAAATCTTGCCAAAGGTGAGGTCAGTAGGTTTGAAGAAGTATATAAACAGTATTTAAAGGAGAGAAATATAGCCAAAAGACAGATCTACCTAGATAGGATGAAAGGGATACTTACAGGGATAAATAAGTATATAGTAGACCCTTCTATAGGGCTTAATATCTTCCTAGAAAAGGGAACTACAGAGGTGATAAAATGAGGACGCTAGCCAAGGTTGAATTTATAGTATTTATTGTATTATTATCCCTTATAGTTATAAGGGGATTATTTTTATACCAGTTGGATCAGACAGAACAGGCGGTAATAACAAGGTTTGGAAGAATAGTAAG
>JBMFMV010000128.1:0-1467 GCA_049970495.1 bacterium | reverse complement strand
TCACTATTAGCTCTGGTCTTAAGACTACCTCCCTCCTCTCCTTTATCTTATCCCTGCCTTCTATCCTCCTTATCAATAACTCTGTAGCTATTACTCCCATAGTATAGGCAGGCTGAGTTATTACCTCCAAATATTGTTGTGAGTCATTCCTCCTTCTCCGGTTCACATCCCAGAGCATAATATATTATCAACACCTTATCCCCTAAAACTTTACGTTACTGATAACAGTATATCATAAAAAATATGGGAGTCAATATTCATACCTATGATATGATCTTCAACACAAATGGAAATCTTATATCTAGTCTTTCAGGAATTTTCACTTTTAATCCTGTATCTTCTCTAGCCCATTGTATCTTATCTTCTATCCCTAAGATTTTTACATCAGTTATCTCTCTGTTAAAGAGCTTTAGATTCGAACCCAGAGACTGTACTATTATTTCATCTTGCTCTGGCTTACCTAGGACTATTGCATAAAGATTATTCCCCTTTGTTGTAAATCTAATATCCCTTCCTGTAAACTCACTCCTTTTAGTATCAGCAAAAGAGCCAGAGATAACTTTTGTTGGTCCTTCTCCATATACCTTCCAAGGTCTAGTTCCATATATGGCTTCACCATTAGTTAATAACCACTGTCCTATCTCAAGAAGCATCTTTTCTTCTGGTTCTGGGATAGTCCCATCTGGTTTTGGTCCAATGTTTAATAGAAGAGCCCCATTCTTACTTACTATGTCTACCAGATCACAGATAATCCACTCTGATGTCTTGTAATCATGATCCTTTATATACCCCCAAGAATTTTTAGATACAGATGTATCAGTCTGCCAGAAATATGGTTCAATATCACCTAGTTGTCCCCGTTCTATATCAAGCACGGCCGCTTTCCTTGGAAAAGCCTGATTCTTATAGTTTATAGCAACACCTTTATTCCACTGAAAACCTCTGTTGTAATAGTAGGCAGCAAATCTCCTTAGATATGGTTCAAAGGCAGGTTGTTCTATCCACCAATCAAACCAGACAATCTGAGGACGATATTTATCTACTAATTCACATAATCTATTGAACCAATCTTCTAAGAATTCTTCGTTAGGCTGGGTTGTCTCAGGTTGTGCAGGTCCATAAAAATCTATGTATCTAGGATCTCTTACATCAGAATCAAACTTCATTCCCTCATGGAAAAACCACCAATGCTCTGCCCTATGATACGAAATCCCAAAGGTTAGATATCTCCTACGCACTGCGTTTGCTAATTCTCCAATGATATCTCTCTTGGGGCCCATCTTCACTGCATTCCACTTTGTATAACTACAGTCATACATAGCAAATCCGTCGTGATGCTCAGCAACTGGAACTACAAATTTAGCTCCGGATTTCAAAAACAGGTCTGCCCACTTGTCAGGGTCAAAGTTCTCTGCGGTAAACATTGGTATAAAATCTTTATACCCAAAATTCTTTTGAGGTCCATAG
>JBMFMV010000127.1:0-1505 GCA_049970495.1 bacterium | reverse complement strand
GTCCACCCACAGGAAGGGTTTATCATAATCCTAAAGTTTGCTGATGGGATAAGGGTTGTGCAAACAGGTAATGGTTCTGAATTCTTAGGTGTCTTTGACAAGTACTTAAAAGAGAGAGGAAATGAAATAGAAAGTGTTTTTCGAGAGAACTTGAGGAAAAGATTTTTAAAGGAGAAGTTTCAGAATATCCTACGAAGATATCAGAGATATACCTTAATTTGTTTAGATATTGCATATAATTTAATAAAAGGATTCTTGAAGATTTAACTGAGGGAGAAAACTTCTATCTCTTTTGCCTGATTTAGATAAAAATAAATGATATGGTATAATTTAGTTTGAGGTTAATTAGATGGTTTTGAAAGAGATAATGGTGAGTTATAATTTAAGTCAAAAAATAAGAATAATTCGAAGGGGAGATTTTAGATGCCTACCTTAACAAGTGAAGACTTAGAACAAATAATACGAATAGTTAGGGAGATAGTAAGACAGGAAATTGATACTAGGCTCCCTATTCATGAAGAGATCCTGAACTTAAAGTCAGCAGTAAATGAGTTAGCTGAGGCACAGAGGAGGACAGAAGAGAGATTAGAGAGGCTAGAGATGATTGTGGAGTCTTTAGCTGAGGCACAGAGGAGGACAGAAGAGAGGGTAAATGAGTTAGCTGAGGCACAGAGGAGGACAGAAGAGAGGGTAAATGAGTTAGCTGAGGCACAGAGGAGGACAGAAGAATCCTTGAGGGAGCTTACTCTAGTAGTTAAGGATCTTCAAAAACAAGTTGGAGGTATTGCTCATTCGGTAGGTTTTCAATTAGAGGATAGAGCTTATATATCTTTACCTAGACTTCTTAAGAGAGACTTTGGAATAGAGTTAAAAGAGAGACTTATAAGAAGATATATAAAGAATAAAAAAGGGGAGAAGATGGAGATAAATATCTTAGGAAGAGGAGAACGAGACGGTAAGGAGATATATATTGTAGGAGAAGCAAAAGCAAATCTCTCAGCTAGACACATAGAGGATTTTATTGATAGATTGAAAGATATTAAAGACATCTTAGGTATTGAGATTTTTCCTATAATGATTACATATATGACAGAACCAGAGGTGGAAGAATTTGCAAATAATAAAGGGATAAAAGTTTACTATTCCTATGACTTTGAGCCCGTATATTAAGGCCTGTCTTGAATAATGTCTTACCATTCGAGAAAATGTTACCCTATTTCTATTTAGCTTCTTTATGCAAAAGCTACTAAACATGTGAGACTACTATTATAGAAGAAGGAGTAGTTTATAAGTGAGAGGAAGAGTAGAGACTCCACAGAAGGAGATCCATCTTTTCTGAAGAACTTAAGGTCTTCGGGGGGAAAACTAGAAAGTCTTATACCTAAATCAAAAGCACCTAAACGAAGAAGAAGTATGACAACTCCTCCAGTCCATCCACAGGAAGGGTTTATCATAATCCTAAAGTTTGCTGATGGGATAAGGGTTGTGCAAACAGGTAATGGTTC
>JBMFMV010000126.1:0-1702 GCA_049970495.1 bacterium | reverse complement strand
TTTCTATCCCCTCTAGCCCTGCCCCAAGTATTACTGCAAAGGCTAGATATGGGTTACAGGCGGGGTCAGGAGCCCTATATTCTATCCTTGTAGCTTCTTCTTTTCCCATCTTATACATCGGTACTCTTATTAGGTCTGACCTATTTCTAAGCGCCCAAGAGATATAGACAGGAGCTTCGTATCCGGGGACTAATCTTTTGTATGAATTTACCCACTGATTAGTAATTAGGGTTATCTCTTTTGCATGTCTCATTAGTCCGGCTATAAAATGCTTAGCTATATTAGATAGGTGATACTTATCATTTGGATCAAAAAAGGCATTATGTCCATTTTGGAATAGACTCATATGAACATGCATACCAGACCCGTTATAACTAGAGAATGGCTTAGGCATAAATGTAGCATAGACCCCATTCATATATGCAACCTCTTTGATGGCAAGTCTTGCAGTCATAACTGTATCAGCCATACTTAGTGCATCACTATATTTAAAGTCTATCTCATGTTGTGATGGAGCTCCTTCATGATGACTAGATTCAACCTCTATACCAAGTTTCTCTAACATAACTACAGTTTGATGTCTTATGTCTATAGCCTCATCTCTAGGGATAAGGTCAAAATACCCACCCCAATCTAAAACTTCAGGCTCTATGGAGGGATTCTTTATATAGAAGTATTCGAGTTCAGGTCCAACGTAAAAATCGAAACCCATCTTTTTCGCTTTTTCTAAAGCTCTTCTAAGGACATTCCTCGGATCTCCCTCATAAGGTGCGCCGTTTGGTTCTACTATAATAGCAAAGACCCTAGCAACTTTCCTCTCTTTAGGTCTCCACGGAAGCACTGCAAAAGTCTCTGGTTCCGGAATAGCCATCATATCACTCTCATCTATTCTAGTAAATCCTCTTATTGAAGACCCATCAAAACCCAACCCCTCTTCAAATGCCTTCTCTAACTCATGGCTAGTAATAGCAAAACTTTTTAGATATCCTAATATGTCTGTAAACCAAATCTCTATAAAGTAGATTTCATTTTCTTTGACATACTTAAGTATCTCTTCCTTTGTATTTGGAAAGTTCATCAAGAGCACTCTTTCTTCTCCTCCTATCTAATAAATTAACGGGCTTTTGTTAGCCCGTAATTATAACACATGATATATAGAAAAACAAACTAGATAATTTTTATAGTTCTAGAGGTTCTGGCTTTTGTGCAGAATGGGGATGCTCACTTCCCGCATATACCTTTAGTTTCTTAAACTGTTTTTCCCCTAAGGAATTATGGGGTAACATACCCCTTACCGCGTATTCTATAACTTTAGTTGGGTCTTCTTCTATAAGTTCCTTGAGGGCTTTTACCCTAAGCCCCCCTGGATACATTGTATGATGATAGTACAATTTTTGAGTGTATTTCTTGCCAGTAACCTTAACCTTTTCTGCATTAATAACTATTACAAAATCCCCTGTATCTACACTAGGAGAAAAACAAGTCTTATGTTTCCCTCTAAGTATACTAGCTATTTTACTAGCCAATCTACCTAAAGGCTTATCGGTTGCATCTATCACATACCACTTACGCTCAACTTCTCCTTTTTTAGGTAAATAAGTCTTCATAGCGTATCATTTGCCTCCATCTTTCTATAATTTCTAGTTAAAGTAGAGTCTAAAACCTTATATTAGTATACAAACTTTATCCAAAAAATCAAGCC
>JBMFMV010000125.1:0-1739 GCA_049970495.1 bacterium | reverse complement strand
GTACTATCAAAATACAGCTTACAAAACTTCTCCACTTTAACATCTTTCTTCCTCCTCCTTTCAAATTATTCTCTGCTAATGACAGCATTTTGCTCTTTTAAAACCTTTTGTAGGTCCTTTACATCTAGTTCTCTAGGTTTTATTGCATTTTTAACACAGAGAGCTGCAGCTGTACCAACAGCTTGAGCTATAGCCATATTAGGTGCCATAGACCTTGCAGATTGGAAAGGTGCTTGTTCCATAGAGATATTTCTTCCAGCTAATAATAAGTTATCTACTTCTTTTGGTACAACACATCTATATGGAACATCAAAGCCTAGATGGTTGAAGAAGTATCTATAACCATAATAAGCAGGTACTGGATTTGAACTAATGGCAATAACATCATCAAATCTGACATCATTTATAGCATCGGATTCTTTTAATATATACTCTCCGATGAATCTTCTTGTTTCTCGCACTCCAATATGAGTTGCTGTCTCAATAAGAAAGGCATCTTCAAAGCCTGGCATTTTTTTTATTTCTTCTACTTTCTTCCAAGTCTTTTCTCTTGCTTCTATTTCTGCACGAGTTAAGTCATCTGCATCAGTTCCTATAGCATCTACACTTCCCCCCCAAGACACATAAGTATTTTTGATAAGTATCCCATGTATTTTCTCTAGAATTCTGGAGAGGTCAATATTAGCAAGTCTAAACATCTGAGTCATTGCCATCCTCTTCCCAGAGTCCTTATCTATGACAAATGGAGCTCCAGCTGATGCTGCTATATCTCCATCTCCTGAAGCGTCTATTATAATCTTCCCTAGTATTGCCTGTCTTCCAGATTTATTATGAATAATCACCCCCTTTATGGATTTATTTTCCATTATAGCCTCTAATGCATATGTATGGAGATAAAGTTTAACCCCAGATTCTAGTACCATCTTATTTACTACATATTTAAAGACTTCTGGATCAAATACTATGGAATATGGTAATTCTCCTTTAGAAATATCAAATTCTTCCTGTTCATAACCTGTATTCTTTGTATATACCCCACCTAGTTGATGCATTCTCAATACAAGTTCTTGCGCTATACCTCTCACTGTCTGTACATGATTTGGCCTCTGCTGATTACGGAATCCATTTATACTGACCATAAGTCCAGCAGTAGCTGTTCCGCCCAAAAATCCATACTGTTCTATAAGGGCAGTCTTTGCTCTATTTCTTGCAGCCGCGATTGACGAAACAATTCCGGCCACTCCTCCCCCAACTACAACCACATCGTATTCACCTATAACTGGTGTTTCCCTTTTTGGTTCTTCAATAAATTCCATTATTAATCCCTCCTAATCTTTATGAGATTACTATAAGCTCATGATCTAATATCGATGGGATGTTAAAAGTAATCCATTCACCATTAAACTTCGGTATTAGATTTGACTTAGAGACAGAAGCGTAAATCGTCTTAGGGATGAAATCTAAAGAAGGCTTTATACTTATTTTTATAGGACCTACTGGAATTAACTCATAAACTGGACCTCGCCAGGCTTCAGGATTTGTAAGATTTACTAGAGAAAGAATTAATCGATGATTTTGTCGATAAAGATGACAGTCAATTAATCCTTTGCCTTCTACTCTCAAGGGTATATTATCTTTCACAGCCCATCGGATTAAGTTTATTAGTAATCTTCTATGGTCAGGTAAATTATCTCTGCCATAACAACGGTCGATGTCAGCGGCTAGATATACAATCCGAC
>JBMFMV010000124.1:0-1758 GCA_049970495.1 bacterium | reverse complement strand
ATTGCATTACAAGGTTGTCTTTTTTGTGAGAAGTCTCCAATTATGATACGGGGGTTTAGGCCTCAGTATTTCTCACAAAATGAAATAACTTATGGGATATTAGATGAAATAGGAATTCTCTATGACAGTGGGTTTATAGAATCTATGGTGTATCTACCTGGTTTTAAAGACTATTCACAACCGTATAAGGTAAAAGGGCACAAATTCTATGCCGTTCCTATAAGTTCTTACTACTATGAACCTCTAAAGGATATGGTCTATCTGTGCGATATGTCGATAAAAAATAAGTACAAGCTCACTGCTAATCAATGGCTAGAGATATTGGAGAAGAGGTTAGAAATATCTATTGAAACAGGGAAACCTATGGTTATAATTATCCACGACCTCATTACAGGATTAGATGAGGGATACTTTAATGTATTTGTTAGGTTCTTAGACGAGATTAAAGAGAAGGGGATTAAGACTGTTTCTACTACTGAATTAGTAAATATCTATAAATAGTTTAGGAGGGATGATCTATGTCTATTGGAAGTATTGAAAGGTCATTTTTTGGCTTGACAAGTGATGGTATTGCAGTATATCAATATATATTAATAAACGATAATGGTGTTATAGTAAAGATAATTCCCTATGGCTGTATTATCACTGAGCTCTGGGTTCCAGATAGAAATGGAATATTAGATGATATAGTCCTTGGCTTTGATACTATTGGGGAGTATGAGGTTAATAGTCCATACCTTGGAGCCCTTGTAGGTCGATATGGAAACCGTATTGCTAATGGGAGATTCACAGTTGACGGAACTACCTATCAGTTAGCATTGAATTAAAAGGGTAAGCCAAACCATCTTCATGGAGGAGTGAAGGGGCTAAATAAGGTTATGTTTAAAGCAGTCCCTATGAAAACTCCTTATGGGCCTGCTGTTCAATTGAAATACCTAAGCCATGACGGAGAAGAAGGATATCCTGGAAACCTAGAGCTCACAGTAACATATACATTAACTAATAAGAACGAATTTAGAATTGACTACCTAGCTACAACTGATAAGCCTACTCCTATAAATCTAACAAATCATTTATATTTTAATCTCACTGGAGAAGGTTCAGGTGATATCTTAGACCATGAATTTGTAGTCAATGCAGCATACTATACCCCAGTAGATGACAATCTGATACCAACAGGTGATATTGCTCCTATAAATGGGACTGGGATAGATTTTACCAACCCTAGGAGACTCGGAGAGAAGATAAAAGAGTATGCCCATCCACCGTTTGGAGGCTATGACCATAACTTTGTACTGGATAAAAAAGACAATAACCTGGAATTTGCTGGAAAGGTAAAGGATTATAAATCTGGAAGGATAATGGAGGTATATACTACTGAACCTGCATTACAACTGTATACGGGGAACTGGCTTGACACCAAAGGGAAAGGAGGAAAATATTACAAGCAGTATTATGGGCTCTGTCTTGAGACGCAACACTATCCTGATTCTCCAAATCATCCAAACTTTCCATCTACTATTCTAAGACCAGGCAATATTTATTCTTCTACTACTATATATAAATTTGGATGTGAATAATGGGTGAAATGTTACTATATCCTACATTCCGCAGGTGTCATTTTCAATTATAATATTTTTCACAGTGAAGAGTTTGGTAGGAAGAGATAGAGTCTTCTTTCTGTATAACCAAGACCATTTAGGACCATAGCCTTAACTATAGTAGAATTAGAAACTTTATGTTGTCTATTTTTAGGTA
>JBMFMV010000123.1:0-1760 GCA_049970495.1 bacterium | reverse complement strand
GGATATAGGCTATACTGAAAGGGTAAGTATAGAGGCTTATTCTAACGACTTTTATAACGATGCCCGTGAGGCGCTCCAGTTTCTTAGGAGATATTTCAGTTAATAGAGTTTAGAAGCTCTACAGCCTGATAGCCAAAGTTATCTTCTCTACTGTAGTTATATTTCTTTTCTAGAATCTCTCCTATCCTATAGCACTCTTCTTTAGCTAGAGGGATATTCAATTTTGCAGGTTTATCTCCCACTATTCTTAGAAAATCTAAACTATATATCTTTTCTAGAGTAGATTCTGGTAATTTTATACCCTTTACGGTATCAGATCTTGCCAGAAAGTTTTTGTCAGTAGCTCCAATAGAGAATTCTCTATCTGCCTCTAATAAGTCTCTCATGAATTTTATCCTAATTATATATAAGCTCTTTTGCGATAACATTTTTAGTTATTGCTGTATCACCACCAAACACTATCTACCTCCTCTTTTTTAAGACTTCCCCTAATGCCTTTATAGCATACTCAGTTGCCTTTACTCCATCCTCTCCACTCGCAAGTCCATTTACCAGTCTGCCTTCTTTTATACTCTCAACTATATCTCTATACATCGTTACAAAAGGTTTTTCTTCCTCTTCAGCCTTTTCGATTATTGTCTCGTCGGGACCATAGTATTTAAACTCTATCTCTTTAGGAGCTGGACCCATCTGATAACTTATTATCCCTCTTTCACACTCTATATCTATCCTTAAAATATATGTCCTATCTTTACTGCTATGGGTATAAACCCAGCTTTCATCTACAACAACCATAGTCCCTGACTTTAATCTACATAATGCTACTACGTGATCTGGATTTTCATAACCCTCCATAAAGATACCGTCTGCAGTAATAGTATCGAATTCATCCTCTGAGAACCACCTAATTAGATCAAAATAGTGAACTCCACAGTCCACTATGGGTCCCATTCCTTCTCTCATTAACCTCTCATATCTGTCTTTACCTGCCCATCTACCCCCAGCCCAGTTATAGATAAATCTCATCATCATTGGACATCCAAGTTTACCTGATTTTAAGATATTTTTTATCCGCCTTATATAAGGCTTAGCCCTATTCTCAAAGTTAACAGCAAATATCTTACCTGCATCCCTCATAGCGTCAACCATCTGCCAGCCCCTCTCCACAGTATCAGCTAAAGGTTTCTCACAGAATACATTAATTCCCCTTTTTGCAGATTCCATAACCACCTTATAGTGGGCATTTAAAGTGGTAGAGACGGTAACCAAATCTAGTGGAACCGAATCTAGCATCTCCCTGTAATCTTTAAAAAGCTTCTCTACCCCAAATCTTTCTCCATACTCTTTCAATCTCTCCTCATTAATATCTGCGAGGGCAACAAGTTCTATCTCTTTGATACTCTTTATTGCTGGAAGATGTCCATATCCTGCAACTGTACCACAACCTACTAATCCTACTCGCAATCTTATCGCTCCTTTCTATAAGTGGTTTTCTAATCAGAAGAGATTTTATAATAACAAGAGCATTGCTGTCAATGAGAGACTTTAGCTATCCTATTATACGGGGACCACCCCTTACCATTCTAGTTATAAAGTATCTACCATAAGCTTTTATAATTCCCATTTTGTTCAATCTATCAATAATATACATCTCTTCAACTTTATCATTCATAAAGATCCCAACCGCTGTACCACTATGGGCGACATTTACCCCATATGCTCCAGAACTCAAAGCACACTCGATTATTTCATCTAGATAT
>JBMFMV010000122.1:0-1805 GCA_049970495.1 bacterium | reverse complement strand
CTCAACTTTTTTATTATCCACAAAAAGAGATGCCTAGAGATGTAGAGGCAATAAGCCATATGCTTATGCTTAAAAGTTGTATGATAGAAAGGGTTGCTTCTGGAATATATGATTTCTTACCTTTAGGTTTTCGTGTTCTAAAAAAGATAGAGGATATAATTAGAAAAGAGATGTTAGCGATAGGGGCACAAGAAGTCCTTCTTCCAGCTCTTCATCCGAGTGAACTGTGGAAGATAACAGGAAGATGGGACGAGTATGGAGAAGAACTGTTTAAACTTACTGATAGACATAATCGTATGATGTGTCTGGGACCTACTCATGAAGAGATTATAACCGCTCTTATAAGGGCTAAAATAAACTCTTATAGACAACTTCCCTTTATGCTTTTCCAGATACAGACAAAGTTTAGAGATGAACCTAGGCCTAGATTTGGAGTTATAAGAAGTAGAGAATTTATCATGAAAGACCTATACAGCTTTCATGCAGATGAAGAGAGCTTAAGTGAAGGGTATTATAAAGTTTACCATGCCTATAAAAATATCTTTGATGCAATAGGGCTAGAGTATAAGATTGTTGAGGCGGAAAGTGGTCCTATAGGGGGAGATGTATCACACGAGTTTGTAATAATAGCTGAGAGTGGAGAGGATGAAATAGTTTACTGTTCTTCTTGCAGTTACTCAGCTACAACAGAGAAGGCAGAATATAAGCCTGTGATATTTGAAGAAGCCGAAGATCTTCTTCCTTTAGAGAAAGTCTATACCCCTGGATTAAAGACTGTAGAAGAAGTATCTAGATATCTTAATGTCCCCTCCTCTAAACTAATTAAGACTATTATGATAAAGGCTGATGGAAGAAATATTGCCCTCTTAGTAAGAGGGGATAGTGAGGTAAATCTTAAAAAAGTAAAGGAGCTTCTAAATGTTAAAGAAATCTCTTTAGTTGAAAATGATGAAACATCTGCCCCATTAGGTTTTGTCGGTCCTATTAGTTTAAATGATATAGAGATTATTGCAGATCCCGAGATAAAAGGTATAAGAAACGGAGTTGTAGGGGCGAATGAAGTGGATTATCACTTTAGAAATGTTAATATCGGTAGAGACTTTAACCCTGCCTGTTTCTTATCCATAAGAAAGGCTAAAAAGGGGGACCTCTGTCCAAAGTGTGGGGGAGAACTTATCCTTTCTAAAGGGATAGAGGCAGGACATATATTTAAGTTAGGAACTAAATACAGTGAACCTATGGGAGCTGTATTCCAAACCCCTACTGGACAGTTGAAACCTATTATAATGGGATGTTATGGGATAGGGGTAAGCAGACTTGTAGCTGCAAGTATAGAGCAGAATAATGATAAAAATGGCATTATCTGGCCTAGGAATATTGCTCCCTATGAGATATATATACTACCTACCGACTGGACAAACGAGACAATAAGAAACTTTGCAGAAGACTTATATGCCAAACTCTTAAAGAGAGGTTATGAGGTACTACTTGATGATAGGGATGAAAGGGCTGGTGTTAAGTTTATGGATGCTGACCTTTTAGGGATTCCTCTTCGCATTACCATAGGGAATAAGTTCATAAAATCAGGTATTGTTGAGATCAAAAATAGAAGAAGGGGTGATACCTTAGAAATTGATTCTAACGAGATTCTAGATAGGATAGAAGGAGTATTCTAATGTGAAGATTTTATTCCTTACTGCAAGTATAGGCACAGGACATAATAAGGCGATAGAGTCTGTAGCTAATGCCCTATATATAGTTAGTAGAGAAAAGGGCTTAGAAGATATTGAATACAATATAGTTGA
>JBMFMV010000121.1:0-1845 GCA_049970495.1 bacterium | reverse complement strand
CTGTTATTTCAAGCTCTCCCCGCCATGAGGGCTTTAATGTCTTTATTATCTCAAATACCTCCGAATCATACATGTATATCCCTGTTACTGCAAAATTGCTCTTTGGATTCTTTGGCTTTTCCTCTATGGCAATTATTTTTCCATCTTTAAATTCTGGAACTCCAAATATATGAGGATCAGGGACCTCTTTAAGAAGAATTTTTGCTCCCTCTTTCTGTTCTTCAAATTCTTTTACATATGAAGTTATATCATCTTCAAATATGTTATCACCTAAGATTACTACACATTTGTCATTTCCTACAAAATGTTTCGCAAGACCTAAGGCTTGAGCTATTCCTCCCGCTTCATCTTGTACTTTATATGTGAATTCTACTCCAAAATCTTTTCCACTTCCAAGGAGTTCGATAACATCTCCCATATGTTCCCTTCCTGTAACTATTAATATCTCATAAATTCCCGCCTGCTTGAGTTTATATATGGGATAAAAAATCATTGGATATTTTCCTACTGGAAGAAGATGTTTATTAGTTACCTTTGTAAGAGGTCTTAAGCGAGAACCTGTCCCCCCTGCTAAAATAATACCTTTCATTTTTGTTTATATCCTCCTTAACATTTTATATAGCAAAAATTATAGAACTCTTATCATTCATTACTCATAACCCTTAATACTTCGACCATCTTCTCCGCCGAATACTCATCTTTAAAATCTACCTCTATTCCTGGTCCTATATTCTTCACTGCAGATACTATTCTATCACAATCTGTCCCTACAAGTCTATTCCATCCAAGTTTTACTGTCTCAACCCATTCTGTCTCATCTCTTAAAGTTATACAGGGAACTCTTAGCCAAAAAGCTTCCTTCTGAACCCCTCCTGAATCTGTAAGAATTGCTTTAGCATTCTTTTCTAAGTTTATCATATCAAGATAGCCTACTGGGTCTATAACTCGAACCTTTTCTAAAAGATGTCCCAGATTATAATCTTTTATTTTACCTTTTGTCCTTGGATGTATAGGGAAGATTACAGGCATATCTAGTTGAGATAATGCAGTTAAGATATTCTTAAGTCTTTCATAATTGTCTGTATTTTCTGCCCTGTGGATGGTAGCAAGATAGTATTCTTTGGGCTTAAGATTAATCCTCTCTAAGATCTTACTCTTTGTGTCACTTATCTTTGAAAAGTGCATTAAAGCATCAAACATTATGTCTCCAACAAGATATACCCCTTCTATTATCCCTTCTCTTTTTAAATTTTCTACTGCTGTTTCTGTAGGGCAGAATAATATATCTGAAAGATGGTCTGCTACAATTCTATTTATTTCTTCTGGCATATTTTTATTAAAACTTCTAAGCCCTGCTTCCACATGAGCTAATGGAATATGAAGCTTAGATGCAGAAAGAGCTCCTGCTAATGTAGAATTTGTATCTCCGTAGACTATAACTAAATCTGGCCTTTCTTTTAAAAGAACCTCTTCTATAGCTATAAGCATTCTTCCTGTCTGATTTCCATGAGAGCCTGAACCTATACTAAGATTATAGTCTGGCTCTGGAATCTCAAGCTCTTTGAAGAAGAGGTCACTCATATTATCATCATAGTGCTGACCAGTATGAACTATAACTTCATTGAAGCCATCCTCACTTAATCTCTTAGATAAGGGAGCTAGCTTTATAAATTGAGGTCTTGCACCAACTATAGAGACTACCTTGGCAAGGCTATTATTCTCCATCACCTTTCTGACTTATTATTTTATTGTATATTTCTTCTGCTTTCCTCATTACCTATTACTCACTAAATCAAAGTTTAACAAATCCATTGTATCATCCTTCATCGCCATTGCATAGATTCT
>JBMFMV010000120.1:0-1864 GCA_049970495.1 bacterium | reverse complement strand
ATCAGGAATTACTACACCAACACATAAAGGACTACTTTTATAGTCTATATTTGTTATCTTATCAGAGACAAATGTTCCTTTCCTTTTTATTCTAAATACAGGGTCCTCTTTACTGAGCTCTTGAAGAGCATACTCTAAAGTAGTAGGTGAAACTCCAAGAGATTTAGCATAATCTTCAGTGGAAGGAATCTTCTCTAGTGGTTTAAGCTCTCCAGACAATATCTTATCCTTAAGATATTCCTTTACCTGTATATAAAGCGGTATAGGACTTTCCCTCTCGATTGATAATTCCATCAAAATCTCCCTCCGATTTTATTATAACAATAAATCTTTAAAAGTCAAGAGTTATAAAAAGTTATGGTTTAAACTCATCCTCCATCCCCTTTGGTATTACACACACAAAGCCAAAAGGTTCGTCGTCCTTGAGATTAATAAACTGATGCTCTTCTCCTCCAGGGATAAATATTGCCATCTCTGGAGTAAGAGGTATCTCTTTGTCTTTGCTTTTCACCATACCATACCCCTTTACTATGAAGACCTCATGCTCGTAAGGGTGCTTTCCATAACTAGTCCTCCCTAAAGGCGGAATTTCAAAGTATCGAAGCTCAAAGAGAGGGGCACCATCCTCCTTTGTAATCATCCAATATAATTTGTTACCAGATGGAGTTAAGTACATAATATCTTTACTTAATTGAGTTATCTTCATCTTTACCTCCTTGAGTTTATTATATCACACCCTTATTCAACTTATGGTAAAATATCCATAAAACATATACAGGAGGGATTCATTATGGCAGAGTGCAAAGGAACTTGAAAAACTGTAATTGCAGTTATGAGCCATGCCCTAGAAAAGGTTTATGCTGTGAGTGTATAGCCTATCATAGAAGTCATCAAGAATTACCTGCATGCTATTTCCCAGATGATGTAGAAAGAACCTATGATAGATCTATATCAAGATTTATCTCTTTATATGAGAAGTAATTATGCCAGAACTTCTTGTTATAGCAGATGACCTCACAGGAGCTCTTGATACCGGTGTCCAGTTTGCAAAAGATAAGATAAAAACAGTAGTTACGTCAGAACTAGAATGGGATACATTATCTCTAGATGATGCAGAAGTTCTTGCCATTGATACCGAGACTAGACACCTACAAGAGAAAGAAGCCTTTGTGATAGGATAAAAAGAGTCTTGGAGATTGCAAAAGAAAAGGAGATTAAATATTTATATAAAAAGACAGACTCTACCTTAAGAGGTAATATTGGAATAGAATTTCTGGCTATTTGGAAGACTTATAATAGACCTGTTATGTTTATCCCTGCATTTCCAAAGCTAAAAAGATTTACAAGAAATGGAGTCCAATATATAGATGATACTCCAATCAATATGACGTCCTTTTCTAAAGACCCATTAAATCCAGTCAGGGAGAGCTATATCCCAAAGATTATAGAGGAACAAGCTAAACTAAAGAGTTCTATTGTAAAGAGGGACTACTACAATAATATATCAATTATAGATTCAGATGTCTATATATTTGATGCAGAGTTAGACAAAGACCTACTAACGATAGGAGAAACTCTCAAAAGAAAAGATACGCTTAAAATAACTGCTGGATGTGCTGGTTTTGCAGAAATCTTACCAAAATTAATAGATTTTAAAAGAGATAGAAAGCAAGTTAACTTGAATATAAAAGGAGACTATATTGTAATAATATGTGGGAGTATGAATGAGAGATCTCTAAAGCAGATAGAATTTGCAAAAGAAAAACTTGGCTTTTTAGATATCGTATTAAGTAAGGAGGAGATATCTAACCCACATTCCGCACGTGTCATTTTCAATTATAATATTTTTCACAGTGAAGAGTTT
>JBMFMV010000119.1:0-1995 GCA_049970495.1 bacterium | reverse complement strand
GTAAGAATTAAATCCGCCTGATGGATTTACAGCTATAGGAAGTGAGTTTACACTGTATCTTAGACCATGACCGTTAGCAAAGAAGTCTCCTAGAGGAACCTCTATAGACGGAGATACCTCATTATCCCAGTAAAATCTCAAAACACAGTCTCTATAAGCCTTTTCTGTAACTGTTAGCCATATATGGTTTATGATTGCTGGACCATCTATATCTGCTAATACTATGGTATCTCCTGCTGGCAGTGTTATACAAGGTCTAACTTTCCAACCTTTTCCTAAGTTTGATGCTGGATTATTGGGGTCTGGAATCTCTTTTGCTCCTCCACCGACTTCCCCTTTTGGATTTTCTGCTGATATAGACCTTGTTTTTGCTGGAGAATACAGATGTATCCCCCATAAGGGTAATAGAAGACTATTAATAGTCTCCATAATTCTTATACCTCCTTAGGATTTATTTTTACTTGTATTCCAAACATTGACACCTATCCTATACGCCCTATCTAGATGTATAGCGCCATTAAACCTATCTCCAACTTTTAACGCTTTTTCAGCAAGAACCAGCTCCTCTTTTAACTCTTCAGTTACCCTTTCACCTAAACTCCTTAGTATACTTTTGACTATAAAATGTAACTCATCTATAGGGGTGTAATCCATATATTCTAGTGTCTCAAAATATGCTATTGCCTCACCAAAACTAGAGAAGGGTTTCTTTTCTCTCGCTACTTGGACAAGATGCTTACCATACTCTCTGGCTAGCTCTAATGCTTCTTCATAATTAAATCTAGTAACGGGTAATGGGTCAATTCCTCTAAAGCTCCAATTAAAGAAGTATTTATATAGAGTTTGTAATGCTAATATACATCCAGTTCCACTACCACCAGCTACAGTAATTCCTAGCGCTGGTCTTGTGTTAGAAGAAGGACCTATAATTGATCCAGTACTAAACCTTTGTTTGTCTATAAATAAACTAGAGAGCCCATTTATTTGCCAGCAATATACGGGAACACCAAAGACTAGAGCATCGCAAGAATCCACTCTTTTACTTCTTGATGTTGCATTATCATCCCAGATGCATTTGAAAGTTCGAAAACAGCCCCCACCGCATCCTTCGCAGTATCTTAAATCCTCATCTATAAGATATATTATATCAGTCTCAGCCCCCTCTTTTCTTGCCCCCTCTAATGCACTCTTTACAAGCTTAGATGTCATTCCATCTTTATGAGGGCTTCCTACTATCCCCAAGACCTTCATTCACTAATTACTCCCTTTTTGAGAATTATATTAGCATAAAGAGCTCTTTCTCCCGTAGCTACTATTGCGTAAGATTTTTTCGCTCTATCATAAAAGTCAAATCTGGAAAGGGTGCCAATTCTTACCTCCTCTCCAGAAGTTTTTAGTATCTCTTCATACTTTTCCCATATTGGAGGTCTTTCTTTATCTGGAGACATAAGAATTACATTCTCTTCTGCATAAGTATCTAAAGGAAAGAGTTTTAAAATAGCACTAAGGAGCGAAGGTATATCTAATCCATCTGCCCTTATTACCTTTGGTCCACATGATTCAGCAGGATAATTAGCATCTGCTAGTAAGATTTCATCCCCATGCCCCATCTCACATAGTACTTTGAGTAGCTCTGGAGATATTAAAGGAGAGATTCCTTTAAGCATAAACAGCCCTCCTCCTGTCAAAATAGTTTTTAGTTTCCTAAGATATTATACCACTTTTCTGGAGAGCTATATATTGAGTTATTAGAAGGTAATTGTTTTATAAATAATTTTTGCGCTTAAACCTAAAAGTGTAGTAGCTTGAGTATTGGCAATATCACAGAACATTGATTACGGGGTATTGACTTTAGGGAAGGGTATATAGTATACTTAGAATGCGAAAAGCGAATCGCACCTTGACAGAAGGATATAGTAAGAGGGAAGAGTCCTCGTTAATTCTTAAGAGAAGAAAAAGGTAAAGAGCACAGGAAAGAACTTTTTGACCTTATAT
>JBMFMV010000118.1:0-2092 GCA_049970495.1 bacterium | reverse complement strand
GAGGCTCAATCTTGAAAATAGAGCTGTAATAGAGGTTATAGGTAACGACCTTACTGTAAATAGCATCACTTACAGGGGAGGGCTGAGAATAATAAGTAGGAATGATGATATGTTTATAATCAATATGCTCCCTATAGAAGAGTATCTTTATGGTGTTGTCCCTGCAGAAGTACCATACTATTGGCATATAGAAGCGTTAAAAGCACAGGCAGTATTGGCTAGGACTTATGCCTTAAAGTGTATAATAAATAGCGCAGGAAAAGACTACGATTTAGAAAACACTCAAAATTTCCAAGTCTACAAGGGTAAGAGTGGAGAATACAGCACAACAACAGAGGCTGTCAACTCTACGAGGGGAGAGATTATTTTCTATGGTGATAGTATTGCCAATGTATATTTTCACTCGACCTGTGGAGGACATACAGAGTCGGCAAAGAATATATGGAACATCCCAAATTCTCCATATCTTACAGGGGTAGAGTGTCCATACTGTAATGATTCTCCATGGTCAGAATGGGAAAGGTCCATAAAGAGAGAAGAATGGGATAAGATTATTAAGAGCAGTGAAATAGAGATTGAATATGACTCTTCAGGTAGGATACTAAGACTTAATGGAATAGATGGAACTAAAATTAGGAGTATTTTTAATCTTCCAAGCACACTTATTATAGGCATAGAAGTAAGAGATAAGGAAGTAATAATAAAAGGAAAAGGGTTTGGTCATGGTGTAGGCGTATGTCAATGGGGAATGAAAAAAATGGCTGAACTCGGATTTTCATATAAAGATATAATATCATACTATCTACCAGGGGTAACTATAGATGCGTATAGAAGATTTTGATTATAATCTACCGGAAGAGCTTATAGCTCAAGAACCTGTATACCCTAGAGACCACTGCAGATTAATGGTCGTATATCCAGATGGGAAACTAGAACACAGATACTTCTATAACCTACCAGAGTATCTGAATCCAGGCGATGTACTAATCCTTAATAATACAAGAGTAAGGCCGTATAGGTTAAGAGGTATTAAGACAACCGGAGCCAATATAGAGGTCCTACTTACAAAGAGGCTATCTGATAGAGTTTGGGAAGCATTAGTAAATCCCGCCAGGAGATTACATCTTGGAACAGAGGTCATTTTTGATAAAGGTTTAAGATGTAAGACTATACAGGTAAGAGAAGGAGGATGGAAAATATTAGAATTTAATAAACCCGTAGAACCTTATTTGGATGAATTAGGCGAAATACCACTTCCGCCATATATACACAAAAAGATCAAAGAGGAAGACTATCAGACCATTTATGCTCAAGTAAATGGGTCTGTAGCTGCACCTACCGCTGGGCTTCACTTCACAGAAAGACTATTAGAAGAGCTCAAGCAAAAAGGAGTAGAGATATTGTATGTAACTTTACATGTGGGACCTGGGACATTTTTACCTGTAAGAGTTGAAAATATAGAGGAGCATTATGTCCTTCCTGAAGAGATAGAGGTAACTGAGGAGACAGCAGAGGCGATAAATAAGGTAAGAGAAAGAGGAGGAAAGATTATAGCAGTTGGGACAACAGTTGTAAGGACGTTAGAGACTGTAGCCGATGAAAATGGATTAGTAAAAAGTTATAAAGGAAAAACTGACCTGTATATATACCCCGGTTATAAATTTAAAATCGTAGACAGACTAGTCACCAATTTTCACCTACCAAAATCCTCTCTCATTATTCTTGTCTCTGCATTTAGAACTAGAGAGCTTATTATGAAAGCTTATCAAGAAGCAATTAGATTAAGATATAGGTTTTACAGCTTAGGAGATGCCATGTTATTATATTAGCTATGGGCATAAGATTCCATGTATTAAAAGAAGATGATAAGACTCTAGCACGTATAGGGATAGTAGAAACCCCTCATGGAGCATATGAAACTCCAGTATTTATGCCTGTAGGAACACAAGCAACTGTTAAGACGCTTACACCGGAAGAGGTATTGGAATGTGGAGGAAAGATAATACTTTCTAATGCCTTCCATCTTGCTCTAAGACCTGGGAGTGAGCTGATAAAAAATCTTGGGGGGTTACACAAATTTATGCACTGGGAC
>JBMFMV010000117.1:0-2145 GCA_049970495.1 bacterium | reverse complement strand
CTGAGAGGATAACTCTTAAACATATAGAGGCAAAGGATTTTGTTGAATCAGTTAAGGGGCTTTTCCCACAGGATACATTTATCATAGAGGCTCCTACAAATACCATTATTGTAAAAGGAACAAGAGATATAATAGATAGAATCCAAGAATTTGCTTCTGCTGCCGATGTCCCTACCCCTCAGTATATGCTAGAGGCGAAGGTAGTAGAGGTCAATAGAGATGGAGCTTTGTTGCTTGGGGTAGATAGCAGCCTTACAGGTAATGTAAGTGTCGGTCTTTCCACTAATGCCTTAACCTTAGAATCCCTTACATCTTTAGTATCTTCTACAGTTCAACTCAATGCTATATTAAATATGGCACAGAGTAAAGGATTAGCTAAAGTAATAGCAGCACCTAAGATTGCTGCCATTGATGGCAAGGAGGCTAATATATTTATAGGAGATGTTATAAATTATTTCATACCTAATGTGAATGGCGGATTTGATCTCAAATCGGTGACTGCTGGTGTAACACTTAGAGTAACAGCTAAGATGGAAAGAGATAAGACTATAAGAGTTACTCTGAATCCAGAAGTCAGTAATATCACAGGATGGACAGGAAGCGGAGCTACCATAGCCCCTAATGTAGGTACAAGAAGGGCATCTACAGAGTTAAAAGTGAAGGATGGAGATACAATAATTATAGGTGGCTTAATGAGGTCTTCAGATACTGAGAATATTAAGAAAGTCCCATTACTTTCTAATATCCCTATATTAGGACAACTCTTTAAGTCTAGGGATACAAAGCAAGAAGAGAGGGAACTTATTATAATGATTACAGTAAATGTGGTAAAGGAGGAGAAGTAGGTGTTATACAATAGAGATCTTCTTTCTATAAGTGAACTAACAGTAGAAGATATAGAGAATATCTTTAGATTTACCGATTTTTTGAAATCAGAAGAGGGGAAATTTCATAGGCCTTTAACTAATAAATCAGTAGCATTGTATTTTGAGAAACCTTCTACTAGAACAAGGGTTTCTTTTGAGGTAGGGATATTTCAGTTAGGAGGACAATCTATTTATCTTGATAGTAAAAGTCTTCAGATATCAAGGGGGGAGACTCTAGCAGATACTGCCAGAGTCCTCTCTAGATATGTAAATTGTATAGTAGCAAGGACATTAAAAGATGAAACAGTCAGAGAAATAGCCAAATATGCAGATATACCAGTTATAAATGCCCTTACTGATAGAGAGCATCCCTGTCAAGCCCTTGGAGATATATATACAGTAAAGGAGAAACTTGGGTCTTATAAGGGGATAAAATTCTCTTTTGTAGGGGATGGAAATAATGTTGCCAATTCTCTTATACTTATATGTGCAAAACTAGGTATAAACTTCTCTATTGCCTCTCCTAGTAATTATGAGGTAAAAGGAGAGATAAGAGATCTGGCACTTAAGTACGCTAGAGAATCTGGAGCAACGGTTGAATTTTACAATAATCCTAGATTTGCTGTAAAGGATGCGGATATAATATATACTGATGTTTGGGTAAGTATGGGGGATGAGGCAGAAGAGGAGAAAAGAAATAGAGACTTTCAAGAATTCAGAGTTGACTCAAAATTGATTGAATTAGCAAAGCCTACAGTTAAAGTTATGCATTGTTTACCCGCTATAAGGGGTAAGGAAATCACAGATGAGGTAATGGATGGAGTTAATTCTATAGTATTTGATCAGGCTGAAAATAGATTACATGTTCAGAAAGCTATACTTTCTTTAATACTGGGATAGACGATGAAGAGGTTATTTGGTACCGACGGGGTAAGAGGAATAGCAAATACAGAACTTACTCCAGAATTAGCATTGAAGATAGCTAAAGCAGGGGGGTATCTCTTAGGCAGAGATACTGATAGGGCAAGATTTGTTGTAGGAAGAGATACAAGATGCTCAGGGGATATGTTGAAAGGGGCAGTAATAGCAGGACTCTGCTCAATAGGGGCAGATGTCTTTGATGTTGGTATATTACCTACCCCAGGAATTGCTTATCTTACAAGGTTATTAAAAGCTAATGGTGGGATAGTTATCTCTGCTTCTCATAATCCTATCGTTGATAATGGTATAAAGTTTTTTGACTCTAACGGTTTTAAACTTTCAGATGATAAAGAAGAGG
>JBMFMV010000116.1:0-2160 GCA_049970495.1 bacterium | reverse complement strand
AGGAAGGTCTGGTAATTCTGAAGCTTTAGCCATAGGTCTCTTGGAAAATATTGCAGAGTATACCTGGTCAAACTTTATCTCCTTTATAAATTCTAAAAGCTCTTCAAATTCTTCTTCTGTCTCTGTTGGATAGCCAATTATAATGTCTGTAGTCAGAGCTATACCTCGTACTGTCTCTCTAACCTTTTCCACTAATCTTCTGTACTGGTCCTTAGTATAGTTTCTATTCATAAGTCTGAGTATCCTATCATTTCCACCCTGAACTGGAAGATGTAAATGTTCACATACCTTAGGAAGTTCTGCCATAGCCCTTATAAGCTCGTCTGACACATCTTTGGGATGAGAGGTTGTAAATCTTATCCTCTCTAATCCCTCTATTTCATTAAGTTTGTAGAGTAATTGGGCAAAAGTAATCTCCCCTGGGAGATCTTTTCCGTATGAATTTACATTCTGTCCAAGTAGGACTATCTCCTTAGCTCCTCTATCTACAAGGCCCTTTACTTCTTCTATAATCATTTCGCTGGGCTTACTCCTCTCTCTCCCTCTTACATATGGGACTATACAGTAGCTACAGAAATTATTACATCCTTCCATAATCCTTACAAAAGATGAGACCTTTGCTTTCTCAGGTAGAATTATCTTCCAATCAGTCTTCTTCTCTTCTACGTAAAGCCTCTCGTCAGTGTTCAGAAGTTCCGGGATATTTAGAAAGTCAAATGTCCCTACCACTTTATCGACATAAGGAAATTTCTCCAGTATCTTTTCTTTATGAGCCTGGGCATAACATCCAGCTACTACTATGACTGGATTCCCTTTTTCTTTTAGCTTCTTAAATTCTCCAATCCTCCCTTCAATACGGATTTCAGAACGTCTCCGAACAGAACAGGTATTTAAAATAATAAGGTCAGCTAGCTCAGGAGAATCTACCTCTATATTCCCAGTCTTCTTTAATATAGAAGACAACTCCTCACTCTGTTTTTCATTCATCTGACAACCAATAGTCCATATGTAGAACTTCATAACCTTTCTTCCACCTTAGTAAGATCTCCAAATGGAAAGAATAGCTTATATGTCTCTCTCAAAAGTGCAAGTCTATTATCCCTTAACTTTTCGTCTTCTACCATTACAAATACGTTCTTAAAGAACCTATCTAATATATTGACAAGAGGTAAAAGTCTCTCATATCTCTCTAATAGAGATATCTCTTCCTTTGGAAATTCTTCTATAAACTTATAAAGTATCTTTTCATCATCTGTCTCAAAAAACTCTGGATTACATGAAGGTAACTCCTTAAGGTCCTTGGTAATCCTATAACATCTTACCGCTGAAGTTACAAATAGAGAAAAAGAATCTCTCTTTGAAAGTTCTTGTAATATAAGTGCAGTATTAGTAATTCGAGCGATGGAGGTAGTATCAAGACCAAGAGCAGCTTCTGCTAAGTCCCTCTTTATCCCTCTATTCAAGAGATAGTTATAGAGCCTTTGAGATATGAAATTCCATACCTCTTCCTTATTCTTACTCTTAAGGATATCCATAATAGGACTAATTTCTACATCTATACCGCTATCTACTAATATAGTAACTAGACTATATGCAGATTTTCTTAAACCATACGGGTCTTGCGAACCAGAAGGTATATAACCCTCATTAAAGTGAGAGACTATGTCGTATATCCTTTCTGCTATAGCCAAAAGTTTAGCCTCAAAGAGAGGAGGATTCTCATCTTCATGATGGTATATAGCTCTCCATATATTTTCTTTTTCATACGGTCTTGCATATATTCCACCCATAATACCGTGGAGTTCTGGAAATTCTTTTACCATCTCTGTAGTTCTATCCGTTTCGCAAAGAGTAAGAGCAACGTTTAGATCATCCTTAATATCCTCAAGCTTTAGTGTATCTACTAGATAATTTAAAATTTTTCTCATATTTTCTACTTTATCTTTTAGTGTTCCTTTTTCTCCAGGAAGACTTATCTTTTCCAAGTCTTTCACCCTATCTCTAAGAGTTATTATAGTATCTCTCTTATAGAAGAATTGCGCATCGCTAAATCTAGCAGATATAACCCGTTCGTTTCCCTTCTTTATATTTTCCTCTGCTTTATCTCCCATATTGGCAACTATGATAAATCCTGGATAGAGATTCCCATCCTTTTCTAGC
>JBMFMV010000115.1:0-2192 GCA_049970495.1 bacterium | reverse complement strand
ACATAATACATGTATCTGGAATAATAAATGAGGGTATATATACCCTCATTTATTATTCCAGATACATGTATTATGTATACTACATCATTAGAATTACTATAACTTAAAATTATGTCTATCAATATGAACAGAACTAAAAAAGATATTATAAGAGGTTTCTTCATCTTTATCTCCTTTTTAATTATACCACTTTCATATATCTAAAACCATCCCATCATAGGTAACTATAAATCCATATGGATTCAGCTTCTCGACCAATTCGTTGTATAAGAGTCCTCCATTGTGAGAAAAGTGGGTTGCTATACATATACTCTTAGAGTCTATACTTCCAAATTTCTCTAATATTTCCTTGGCTTCAATTATTGCCTGTATCCCCATATGGCCCTTTCTTTGTTCACTCTCTCCAAATGTACAGTCAAAGATAGCTACGTCTATATATACGTCTTTTAAATACTCCCATGTCTCTTCTGGGTACCAACCGGAATCATGTCCATAGAAGATTGTCTTTTCATTAATCTTGATAAGATAAAGTAAGCTTTCTTCTTCATGCATGTGGTCTGCTAATAGCGGAATAAGGGTAAGCTCATCATGTTCTATCTTTTCGAATGGACGGATAGTATGTACTCTTAACTTTGCTTTTTTACAGTCTATTCTTTCTTCTATAACCTTTGTTACCTTAGAGTTTCCAAATATATCTAACACTGCTTCTTCTGGAAGGTGAGCAAATGGTTCTGTACGCATATACAGTTCCTGTGGATAAAAGTGGTCTTGATGAGAATGTGTAATAAAGAGATACTTAATCTTACTCAAATCTATATTGTGTCTTATACTATTTAAATAGGTATCTGGAGTTAGATCTACAAGAATCTTTCTATCTATAACTGCTGATGACCTAGTCCTTATATTTTTCCCTCCAAGTTCTCTAGCTTTTTGACAATATTTGCAACTGCAGAATACCCCTGGCCATCCTTCTGCTGCAGCAGTTCCTAAGAATACTATTTCCACTCCTATCGCCTCCTATCTGACAATCTTGACACAAACTCAACTTATTTTAAAATAATAGCATAAATTTCAAATTTCTGGAGGTTAGAATATGAGATCTTTGGTATTAGATGGAGAATGGCAATTTAGGGCAGATTCTGATAGCGAATGGTTACCTGCTATTGTCCCGGGGGATGTGCATCTAGACCTTTTAAGAAATGGGAAGATAGATGCCCCTCTATATGGGACTAATGCCGAAAAATGTAAGTGGATAGAGGAAAAAACCTGGGTGTATAAGAAAGTTTTTAATGTATCTAAAGATTTTATTAGGAAAAAAGTGGAGCTAGTCTTTGAAGGTCTTGACCTAGATGCAGAAATTTTCCTGAATGGAGTGGAAATAGGTGAGCATCATAATGCATTTATCCCATATGTAATAGATGTAACTAGTTTTATCAGAGAAGGTGAAAATGAACTTTTAGTCTATCTTGATGTTGGCAAGAAGAGAGTAAAAGGCAAACCTTTAGAGAAATATGGAGTTGATGAGAGTTACTATCGTATATGGATGAGAAAGCCTCAGTTTGTATTTGGTTGGGACTGGGGTCCATATCTACCTACCTGTGGTATATGGAGGAGTGTAAAACTTAAGAGTTATGAGAGTGTAGAAATAGAAGATGTATTCCTAAAGTCCTCTATTTCAGACAATAGGGCGAAGCTAGAGATAGAGTTAGAAATAGAAAATGTCCTTTCTCAGCCGACAGAAGTAGAACTCTTTATAAGCCTTAAAGGGGAAGAGGAAAATGGATTAGGAGAAATATTCGTAGTTAATCCTGGAATAAATAAAAAGAGTTACTCGCTTATGATAAATAATCCAAGGTTATGGTATCCAGCACCCATAGGGGAACCATACTTGTATGATTGTAAGGTTACAATCTCTAAAGATGGGAATAATCTAGATAGCTATTCTACAAAGTATGGCATAAGAGAGGTAAAACTTATACAGGAACCTATAGAAGAAGGGGAAAGTTTTATAATCTCTATAAATGGCAAGAAGGTCTTCTGTAAAGGTGCTGACTGGATACCTGCCGACTCTATAATAGCAAATGTCTCTAAAGAGAAGTATAAGAAGCTAATAGAACTTGCTAAAGAGGCAAACTTCAACATGTTTAGGATCTGGGGTGGGGGTATATACGAGGATCCATATTTTTATGAAC
>JBMFMV010000114.1:0-2337 GCA_049970495.1 bacterium | reverse complement strand
AAACTACTCCTATCTTCCTTTTTATACCAAAATAGTCACTATATAAGTCCTTATTGAATACCAAAATTTTCCCACTAGTTGGCTTTATAATACCTAATATCATCATGATAGTAGTAGTTTTACCTGCACCATTAGGGCCTAAAAATCCATATATTTCTCCTGGTTCTACTGAGATATTAAGGTCCTTTACCGCCTCTACCTTATCATATCTCTTATACAGACGTTCTGTCTTAATCATCCCCTTCCTCCTTTCCCCTGAACTGGATAAATATACAATAATATAATAGATTTTTCAAGCAATAACCCTAAGCTTCTTGCATCTTTCTCATTATTTCAAGTCTATACTGTTCAGAGCTCAGCCCTTTAATAGCCTCTAACTCATTTTCAGTAAAGAGCCTTAAAACTCCACTTATCTTAGCTGCCAAGAATGATTTAGCAGCATCTTCTGCTACTTCTGCTTTATAACAAGCTTCTCTAAGATTAGCACCAACGGTAACTACACCGTGATTCCTTAGAAAAATTACATCTGCATACTTTACCTTCTCTTCTACCGCTCTAGCTAATTCATCTGTAGTAGGAAGTATATAGTCAAGTATAGCAGGTTTACCCAATAGAGCAACAGCATCAGGAGTAAATGGCTGCAACATCTCCCCTGCGCTAATAATTCCAATAAGAAGCGGTGGATGGACATGTACTATGGCTCTTATATCAGACCTAACCCTATAGCATCTAAGGTGCATAAGAACCTCTGAGGAAGGTTTTAGAGGGAAATTGTCTAAAATTTTACCTGTACTTATCTCTACAGGCACATAATCTTCCTCTGTAGCTTCAGATATGGAATAGCCACTAGGGGATATAAACATAGTATCGCCAACTCTAGCGCTGATATTACCTCCTGCAGCAACTACCAAACCCTTTTCTACTAGCCTTCTACCCCACTTTACTAACTGAGCTCTTATATCCACAACGTCATTCATCCTATTTTCTCCTTTCTTATGGCTTTATCAAAACCTTTAATGCCTCACCTTGTCTTACTAGTTCAATACCCTTAAGTAAATCTTCTAGCGGCAATGTATGTGTAATAAGTTTTTCTAAATTTACTCTTTTACTAGCGAGTAGTTTTGCTGCTTCATAGTACTGATAATGATTAGATGAATATGCTCCAAAGATAGAAACTTCATTGTAATGAACTATATTACTATTCAGGGTAATGTTGGAACGATCTCCAGGAAGACCTCCGAAGAAACTTATCCTTCCTCCTTTAGCCACCATCTGTAATGCCTGTTCTTGTGCCTGACCAGAAGGGGCAGCTATTATAATGACATCTGCACCAAGTCCGTCGGTTTCTCTCTTTACTATATCTACAAGGTCTTCTTTAGACGAATCTACTAGGATATCAGCACCAAAAGGTACTGCCATTTCAAGCCTCTTTGCTTGTATATCTGCCAAGATAATCTTACTTGCCCCTTTAGCCCTAGCTACAGCTGTATGCATACATCCTATAGGACCTGAGCCTATTACTACTACGGTATCAGTAAAACCTATATTAAGATACTCTTGACCATTTAAAACACATGAAAGAGGCTCAATCAATGCAGAGACATTCAAATCAGCATTGGGTGGTAATTTTAAGGCGTTTCCCTGTCTAACAGCTTCTTGTGGTAAGATCATATATTCGGCAAATCCACCAGGGAAATTATAACCTATAGCTCTAAAATTACTACAGAGGTTGACCTTTCCCGCAATGCAATATTTACAGTGGCCACATCCAACGGGTGTTACTACAGTTATTTTTTCACCTACATTATAACCTTCTACACCCTTACCAATCTCCACTATAGTAGCTGTAATTTCATGGCCTATCACTTGGGGGGGCTTTACATTGTGATGCCCAGAATAGTAGATCCGCACATCAGTTCCGCAGATAGCACAAGCTTCAACTTTAAGTAATAATTCTCCATCTTTGGGAGTTGGTGTTGGAATCTCCTCAAATCTCATATCTTGAGGTCCATAGAATACTTGAGCCTTCATAAAATTTCACCTTCCTTTACAGTTAATATATTCTTCTATCCTCTTTATTGTTCTAAATGACCTTTTTACAAACCAGGGCCATTCTTTATAAGTTTTATACCAATCTTCAAGCCAATCTACAGTCTTCTTATCACTGACATTCCCTGTACCCAAATATACCCCTATATCTCTAAGCTCCAAGAGTCTTTCCCTCTTTGCTATAATGGAAGCTATCTTAGTTTCTAGATACTTATCTTCTGAGTTACTCTCTATTACTACTTCTGCGCCTCTTCCTTTTAGATCTTCTAAGTATTCAGTCAAATCTCT
>JBMFMV010000113.1:0-2375 GCA_049970495.1 bacterium | reverse complement strand
CGGTATAGCCAATACCCAACGTATTAAAGCCACATATAAGATACGCATTAAAACTAGGGAAAGATGGGAGGCTGTTCAATTATTCGAGGACAACTCTATGGCGCAGGATAAAAGATCTAGGCAAAAAGCTTGGCTTAAATCTAAAGCCACATACACTAAGGCATACCTGTGCAACAGAACTATTAAAGAAGGGGGTAAACCTAAGGGCAGTCCAGAAGGTTCTAAGACATTCCTCCCTTGCTACTACACAGATCTATACACATCTAACTGTTGATGATATAAGGGAAGAGCTAAAAAGGGCATGGGAGGAGTAGGGGGATTTTTAATTTTGGTAGGTCATTTTTGAGGAACGTCGATCCCTTGACAATCTCTCTATGTAAGTCTATACTCTAGGTATGGTAGATTCAAGAGTTCATTTCATTTAATTTAAATAAAAATTATAAAAAGGAGGTGTGGTTAAATGAGATGGATTCTGAAACTATTAGGTCTTTTTGTGATTCTAGCAATATTTACTACTGGGCTAGATGGATGTTCTGGATGTAATCCCCCTACACCATCTGGAAGTGGTTCAATCTCAGGTACAGTTAGAGACAGTGGTAACAATAACCCACTTTCTGGGGTAACGGTCTCTATAAGTGGAACAAATTTATCTACTACTACGGACAATAATGGAAACTATCAGATACCAAATGTTCCTGCAGGGACTAAGACAGTAACAGCGTCTAAATCAGGATATAATCCCCAAAGTAGACAGGTCAATATTCCATCTGGAGGCACAATTACTGTTGATTTTTCCCTAGTCTCTCTTGGTCATATCGTCTTTCAATCATATAGAGATGGTAATTGGGAGATATATAAGATGAATGGAGATGGGACCGACTTAGTAAGACTCACCAATAATACTTCCAGTGATCAGTACCCATTTTTATCAGCTGATGGTACTAAGATAGTTTTTGTTTCAGACAGGGATGGGAATAATGAGGTCTATATAATGAATGCAGATGGAACTGGGGCCCAGAGACTAACTAACAGTTCTGTAAATGAATTTTATCCCGCTCTTTCTCCTAGGGGAGATAAGATAGTATTTGAGAGAGGCTCTAATATCTGGATAAAGGATTTAAATGGAGTAAGTGAGCAGCAACTTACCAACACTGGAAAAGATAGGTATCCTAGCTTTTCTCCAGATGGTAGTAAGATTCTATTTGGATCTTATAGGGATTCTAATAATAATTATGAAATATATATAATGAATATAGATGGCTCTAACCAGACTAGACTTACTGACGGTCATTCGGCACCAGACCAGTGTCCAAGATTCTCTCCTAGGGGCGATAAGATAGTGTTTCATTCAGCTAGAGGTGGATATTATAATATCTGGATAATGGATTCAGATGGGTCTAATCTAGCAAAACTTACTGATACTTCAGTTTATGATGGTTATCCTTGCTTCTCTTATGAGGGAGGTAAGATAGCCTTTGAATCTGGTAATACTGGTAGTCGTGAGATATACATAATGAATGTAGACGGAACAAACCCGATTAATATTACTAATAGTCTTTATGATGACAGATACCCTTCTTGGGGGTTATAGGAGGAGAAGGATAGAATACAGATAAACGTGAGGAATGCCTTCTGTAATTATCTAGATTCTTGCAGAGAGTAGCAATTTGCAAGCATATTGAGAAGTTAGTAGCTCTAACCCACATTCTGCAGGTGTCATTTTCAATTATAATATTTTTCACACTCCTTACCCATTAACATTAGAATTTTCTTAGGCACTTCCTTTATTTTGGTCAACTTTACTACCTCATGATGAAGTATTATTCAAGGGATGGACAGGGAAAATAAAGGATTGGCACTTGATACTGGCGGATAGATTAGGAGGTAGCTCTAGAAATAAGATACTGGGGAATTTACATTAGTTTCTTGACAGACCCTAATTCTATTTACAAGGTATCAGATAGAGTCTCTTGTCCTTTCTCGAAAGAAGATTCCTCTGATCCAAGCTCTATCTCGTGCTCTCTTGCAAGCTCGTATATATAATACGGACTTCTATCCAAGAGTTCACAGGCATATGACAAAGAGATTCTTCCAGAGGATAGAAGTTTAAGGACATACTTTTCTGCCCCTTCATATAGAAGCTGTTTTAAAGCAGTAGATTTATCCACTCGCTCCTCAATTGAGCGTATCTCTACAAGTTTAATAAGATTATCTGGTAATCTTAACGGATATATCTTACTCATATTTCCCTCCTAATAATATGGTAGATTTTCTCCAAACTCTAAAACCTCTTGTAGTCTCACTTTTAGCTATAGCCTTACTACGTTTCACCCCCACAGCCCAACCCCTTGATTTTTACCCCTTTGCCTCCTTAC
>JBMFMV010000112.1:0-2496 GCA_049970495.1 bacterium | reverse complement strand
CCCTTACTACTCGAGCTAAGCCACACCACCCCACTAAAGAGAGTATTATGGTAATGGCAAAATAGGTTTTTACTATAGGCCAATCTCTAGGTAAAGCTGCTGAGAGGGTCATCCAAAGCGGAATAGATGGAATAGAAATGAGAAAATCAATAGAGCGTTGGATTATCTCATCTACAGTTCCTCCTAAATAACCAGAAATGCCTCCTATTATTACTCCAAGCATAAAGCTAATAAATATCCCTACTAAGCCTATGGAGAGTGATACCCGTGAACCATATAAAGTTCTTGTAAATAAGCATCTTCCTAAACTATCTGTCCCAAATAAGAAAACAGGAAAACCTTCTGTTCCAAATAAATGAATATTGGTAGGGAATATGCCTAATAATTTATAAGGTTCTCCTCTAACAAAGAATTTTAAATAGTATTTTTCACTTTTATCTTCTACAAATACAGTGCTAAAAGTATTTAAATCAAATTTCCTTTCCAATTTATAGATAAAAGGAAGAGATAATTTACCCTTATCGTCAAAGAAGTATATTTTAGAAGGAGGAGCATTTTGATATCCTTCAAACCTAGTCTCTAAAGTATATGGAGCTATAAACTGGGCAAATATCGCTAGTAGGTATAGAAAAGCAAGTACAAATAGTGCTACCATGGCAAGTCTATGCTTCTTAAATTTCCACCATATTAACTGCCATTGAGAAGCTAGGTATATTTTTTCTTTTTGGATCTCTTCTTTATCTTCTTGTAGATCCTGAATGTTATTTTGATTTTTCATCCTTCAGACCTCCCATATCTAATTCTTGGATCTACCCATGCAAGTAATATGTCTGAAATTAATGTACCAATCATGGTCAGAAATGAAAGAAGCATAGTGATGCTTCCTGCCAAGTACATATCTTGAGACATAACTGCACCTAAAAGTATAGGACCAACTGTTTGTATATTTAATACTATTGAGACTAAAGTTTCTCCAGAGACTATGCTAGGTAACATCCATCCAATTGTACTTATCAGAGGATTTACAGCTAACCTGACAGGATATTTAAATATAAGTATTCTCTCGGGGACACCTTTAGCCCTAGCAGTAATAACATATTGTTTTCTAAGCTCATCAAGAAGATTTCCTCGCATAGTACGTATAAGGCCTGCCGTACCAGACATGCCAATAATTATAACTGGAAACCAAAGATGTTTAAGCATATCTATTACTTTAGCTAAATTCCAAGGGGCATTAATAAATTCCGGAGAGAATAATCCTACCATAGCTATGCCAAATTTAGAGAAAAATAGCCAAAGAAAGATAAGTGCTAGAAGAAAACTAGGAATAGAGAGTCCTATAAACCCTATGAATGTAAATATATAATCAAAGAAAGAATATTGATGAATTGCCGAATAAATCCCTATGGGAATACTTACCACCCAAACAAAGAGCGTAGTCAAAAGAGATACTAAAACAGTTAATGGTAGGCGTTCTTTTAATATCTCCCTTACTGGCTTACCCCACTGAAGAGATCTACCTAAGTTACCACTCATCAAATTCTTTATCCATATAAAATATTGGATATACATAGGTTTATCTAAACCGTATAATCGTTTTAAATTAGCAATTTCTTCTTCACGGATTTCAATTCCCTGTCTTTCTAAACCCATTATATAGGTGGTTAAAAAGTCTCCTGGAGGTAGTTGAATAATAATAAAGGTTACTATTGAAAGAACCAGTAAGAGAGGAATTAATAGAATGATACGACGAATGATGTAGAATAACATTCCTTAGCCTCCTAATAATTTCAATTAATAATAAGCGAGGGCTAGATTCTAAGTCTAGCCCTCGGCAATAAAATTACTCTATTTTCTAAAGAAAAATTGTTCTACTGAGAAGTTAGCAGCTATTGCATAACCAGAGGTTGGAACATTACCTAGTTTTGCCGAAGCTATAAGTGGATATTTAACCTTTTCTGTTATATAGATTGCTGGAATATATTTGTATTCTAGCTCTCTAATCTTTCTGTTTACCTCATTATATTCAGAAGAACCAGGTAAAGCAGCTCTCTTTGTCTTATGAGCTAAATCTTTTAGAGTTTTGTACCATAGAGGAGGCTCTTCTCCTTGCTTCCCCCCTGTGTTGTACCATTGATCCCATAATACAGTTGCAAAATCTAATCCGTATGAAAGTTGCCACCCCATATCGTGAGCTCCCCAAAGTACAGAGGCTTGAAGTTGATTAGCCTCCCTACCTCTCTGTCGCCATAGAGTAGGATCTATCTGTTTTAAGGTTGTCCTAATCCCAACTTTTTTCCAGTACTCTACTATTAGCTCATTGACTGGGATCATATCTGGTTCCCAAATTCCAATTGTTTCAAAATTTTCAAAATATTTTCCAAATGCTAGTCCAATTTTATATATTAATTCATCTGTCAATTCTTTTCCATATATTCCTCTTATATCATATGCTTTAAATACACTCATAAGAATTATTTTTTCTTAACTTTATAT
>JBMFMV010000111.1:0-2816 GCA_049970495.1 bacterium | reverse complement strand
GCTACTCCTTCCCAATTGTCCCTTGCTATAAATGTAGAACCTAATCCAGTAGTAAACCATGGTGCTCTAAGCTTTATATCGCCTAATCTTGTTTCTATGCTGACTTTAGGGAATGTTGCTATGTCTGGATCTGTTTCTACCCCGTGGGCTCCTACACAGGTTCCGCTTATATTAAGATGTGAGAAATCTACAGGGTAATCCTTCTGTGACCCTGCAGTTATCTTACCATAAGGTTGAGGGTATATGTATTCTCTACCCCTTATGGCGGATCTACCTATCTCACAATATCCAGGGCACCCATCTAAACAAGTCACGCACATTCCGCTAAACGGAGAGAAATCCTTCTCTCTTAACCTTGTAAGTGTAGCATCAGACGCATTTGGTCTAGAAAATGACATTATTATACACCTCCTACGGTGATTTTGTTTTATAGACAATTATGCCCCTCTTTGGGAATCCGCCATCGGATGAGAACGCAGTAAGACGCCATTGCCTTAAACTGCGAAATATATTATAAGCACAGGATGTAAACATTGTCAATAGAATTCTGAACCTGATCTGTCATGGGGTAGTAAAAACGGATGAGAAGAGGCTATAGGTGGTAGAATTTGCGGAGGGTCTATTCAATCAGTACCCATGAGGTGATGAGACAACACACTTGACTCTAATATTGCAGAGAGCTGGAAGATTTCTAGGGATGGTAAAATCTTTACATTTAAACTTAGAGAGGGAATAAAATGGTCTGATGGGACGCCGCTAACAACCGAGGATGTTAGATTTTGGTATGAAGATATCATTATGAATAAAGAACTTTTCCCTGTACCTCCTAGGATCCTTACTGCTGGAGAAAAACCTCTAGAAATAGAGATTATAGACAAATATAACTTTAGAGTAAAGTTTGCAGAACCTTATCCGTTATTTCTAATAACATTGGCTAAAGAAGGCGGTAAATATACCTTTTTTGCACCTAGTCACTATTTAAAGCAATTTCATCCTAAATATACCCCTAAAGAAAAGATAGATCAGCTTGTGAAAGAAGCAGGGCTTCAAAATTGGATTCAGCTTTTCGAGGTGAAGGGAAGTGGAACAAAAGCTTATTTACAGAATTCAGAACTTCCTGTCCTTTGGCCCTGGAGAGCGGTTACTAAACCTACAGCTTCAGTTATGACGTTAGAGAGAAATCCATATTATTTCAAAATAGATCCTGCTGGAAATCAGCTTCCTTATATAGACAAGATACAGCAGATACTAGTAGAAAACGATCAGGTAACTGCCATGAAGATTTTAGCAGGAGAGATAGATTTTCAAGATCGAGGAGTAGGAGCTGACTATACACTGTTGATGGAGAATAGGGAAAAGGGTGGTTACAGAGTAGTTATATGGAAAGGGAGCGGAAACTGGCCAGTTTTATATCCGAATCAAAACGTAAAAGATCCTGTTTTACGTAAGCTTTTTGAAGATAGAAGGTTCAGAATAGCCTTATCTTTAGCTATAAATAGAGAAGAGATAAATCAAATAACCTCTCGTGGTCTAAGTAAACCTAGACAGGCATCTCTTGTAAAGGGACTTCCAGGGTATGATCCGGAATGGGAAAAGGCTTATGCAGAATACGATCCAAAGCGAGCTAATGAGATATTAGATAGAATAGGCCTTAGCAAACGTGATAAAGATGGTTATAGACTAAGATCTGACGGTAAAACTCTGAGCTTGACAATATCGTTTATGGGTGGTCCTGGCGAGACAATTGACGCGTTAGAAATGGTCAAAAAATACTGGGAGAGTATAGGTATAAAGGTAGCCTTGAATCCTCTTGAGCGTAGTCTATACACTGTAAGGAGAGACTCTGGGGATTATGAAGTTGGGGTTTGGAGTTATGATGACGTAAATCCTTTAGCATCTACAGAAAATACTCAACTTTTGGGTGTAGAATGGGCTCCTCTATATAGACTCTGGTATTTTACTAGAGGTAAACAAGGCGAAGAACCTAAAGGAGATATAAAGAGGCTCTATGAACTTTGGGATAAGGCGCTTTCTACAATAGATGAAAAGCAGAGGAATCGTTACTTTAAGGAGATAATAAATCTTCACAAAAAGAATATCTGGATGATAGGGACTATAGGAGAAGGTATAGTGTCTGTACCAGTAAAGAATAATTTTAGGAATGTTCCTGAAGGAATAGTTTCAGCAGACTTCTTAAGAACACCTAAAAATGCAAGACCCGAACAATTCTTCTTTAAGAAATAGTATTTAACATTTCAAGGCTACTACCTTTATTTAAGAAGGTAGTAGCCTTTTTGTTAGTCACACTTTTAAAATTACTTTAAACCTTCTAGGAGGCGCTAGATGACGGGAAAGATTTATGTTGTTATACCTGAAAAGATTGGAGTAATTAATCCAAATATCTATGGGCACTTTATTGAACACTTAGGTGGGGTGATTTATGATGGTATATGGGTAGGGGAGGATTCCAAGATACCCAATATAGGAGGGATTCGTAAAGAATTGGTAGATGCCCTTAAGAAGATAGATCCTCCGGTTATACGTTGGCCAGGGGGATGTTTCTCCGAAACTTATAATTGGAGAGATGGCATAGGACCTAGAAATAAAAGACCAGTGACAGTGAATTGGTGGTATACGAAGGATGGTAGAGTAGAATCAAATCAGTTTGGTACACACGAATTTATTAGATTTTGTAGACTTGTTAATGCTGAACCGTATATCGCTACTAATATCGCATCAATACCTCCTCTTGAAACACGCAATTGGATAGAATATTGTAACTTCCCAGCTGGTTCTACATATCTAGCAAATCTTAG
>JBMFMV010000110.1:0-3010 GCA_049970495.1 bacterium | reverse complement strand
GAATCTGCCAATTCCAATGAACCTTACACTCTCTGGTAGTCCAGTAATCCATCTTCCTTTAAGGACCTGAAAGAGAAATGCCCTAACTAGATTCATAGTCCCGAGTGTGGTTATTATGGCAGGGATACCCCCATAGCCAATTATAACCCCGTTTATTGCCCCAACTAAACCACCTACCCCTAAGACTGCTAGTATCACTAAGAGGAGTGAGGTATTGTTAGTTAAGAGCATCCCGGCAACTACAGCACTAAGTCCCAATGTGGAACCAATAGAAACATCAATCCCTCCTGTGATTATCACCATAGTCATTCCTATGGCTGAGATAATTAGGCTTGATAGCTGATACATAATATTTGTTAAATTATCCCTAGAAAGAAACTTTGCTGTTGTAAGAGAGAAGATAACCCCTAAGACAAGTATCAAAGCCAATATGGTAAATTCTCTTCTTTTTACTATCTTTGAAAACTCCATATTCCTATTCCTCACAAGACATTAGATTTTTAATCCAATCCAGGAGATACCCTTTCACCTGTTGCTGCCCTGATCAGATTCTCTTGAGTTATCTCTCTATTCTTAAATACTCCTGTAATTCTGCCCTCATGCATTACTATAACCCTGTCTGCTAGTTTTATTACCTCTGGTATTTCTGAAGAGATAACTATTACACTTACACCTTGTCTAGCTAGCTTTGAAATAATCTGATGGACCTCTGACTTTGTAGCAACATCAATCCCATGAGTAGGTTCATCTAGGATGAGAAGCTTTGGGTTGACTGCTAGCCATTTAGCAAGAACTACTTTCTGTTGTGTACCGCCACTTAAACTATACACCTTTGTATCAATAGATGGAGCTTTAATAGAGAGTTCAGAGACATACCTCTGCGAGACCTCTCTTTCTTTTTCTACATCAACAAAACTAAATGGTTTTAATATATTCTTCAGGATAGAGATAGAGATGTTATAGGCTACGCTTAGGGGAAGAAACAACCCCTGTGCTTTTCTATCTTCTGGGAGATATGCAATATTTAGGTCCATCGCTTCATCAGGTGAAGAGATCGCTAACCTATTACCCTGATAGATAATCTCTCCAGAATCGTATCTCTGTATTCCAAATAGAGCCTGAGCTACATCACTTCTTCCTGAACCAACCAAACCATAGAAGCATAAGATCTCCCCAGGATACGCATCGAAAGAGATACCATAAAACCTACCCTTTTTTGTGAGGTTCTTGACTGAAAGGATAGGATTTTCTCTTTTCACCTCTATATGCTCTATCTCCTCTGTCAACAATCTTCCTGCCATTAATTCCACAATCTTATCCCTGGTGATCTCACTGATAGGAAAATTTCCAACAACCTCCCCATCTCTGAGGACAGTTACATAGTCTGCTATCGTGAATATCTCTTCAAGTCTATGGCTTATATAGATGATGCTGACATTTCTCTCCTTTAAGCGAGATATAATATTAAAAAGTCTCTCTGTCTCATGCTCTGTGAGGATAGCTGTAGGCTCATCAAATATTATTACCCTTGACTCATATACCAATGCCTTAGCTATAAGAGCCAATTGCTGTAAACCAAGAGTTAACTTACCGATAGGTTCATTTAAAAAACTAGGAGATATCTCTAATGAGGCAAATAGCTCTTTTGCCCTTTCCTCCTCTTTCTTCCAGTCTATATTACCTCTCTTATCTAGGATCTCTCTTCCTAAGAAGATGTTCTCAAGGACAGAGAGCTCAGGGTAAACCATAGGGTCTTGATAGACGGTGGAGATACCAATCTCTTGGGCTACCCTAGGAGAACTGATATCTACTCTCTTTCCAAGGTAAAATATCTCCCCTCTATCTAGTTTTAAAGCCCCTGATATTATCTTTATGAGGGTAGACTTACCCGCTCCATTCTCTCCCACCAGGGCATGAACCTCTCCTTGCCTTAATGAGAAAGCGACCTTCTTTAATGCCTGAACACCTCCAAAAGACTTTACTATGTCTTTACACTCTAGGATATTCTCCATATACGTCTCCTTCTTATAAATAGGGGGGACTGTATGTCTTACAGACCCCCTTAAAAGGCTATTTAGAAGTTAAACTTATCTACATTGCTAGCATCAAATACCTTTGGAGGCCCAAGAACCAACATCTTATCCTTCGCTATATATCTAGGCTTTGTGTCTATCCCTGGTATGTCAAATACCTGCCCATCCTTGAACTTCTTCTTGTCACAAAGCTGTTTAGCTGCCCATACTGTGAGATACCCAAGGTCCACAGGATTCCAAAGGACGAACGACTTCACTGCTCCATTCTTTACATATGGCTTCATCATTGATGGAACAGATACCCCTGTACATGCAATCTGTCCGATCTTTCCAGCCCTTGTTACTGCCTCTGCAACACCAGGAGCAGATGTACTACACTGGCCAATAATACCCTTTAGATTTGGGAAGGCATTGATTAAATCCAGGGTTACATTTATTGCTTTCTCTACATCCTCTTCTGCATATCTTATAGTAACCATCTTCATTTTTGGATACTTTGCCAATCTAGCCAGTTCGTAGTTGATCCATGTGTTCAGATTCCAAGCAGTTGGTCCACAGGATACTATAGCAAATTCACCTTCATAGTTCATTGCCTTTGCCAATTCATCCATAGTGGTGTACCCAATTTCATCCTGCAGGGCTTGATTTACAAACAACTCTCTCACGTCCATTGCTCCATCTGTGTCACTTGTTAGAACCTTTATTCCTTTATCTTTTGCCTTCTTCAACACAGGGGTAATAGCCTCTGGATCATTTGGGGCTACCGCTATTGCATCGACCCCTTGGGTTATAAGGTTATCTATGATCTCAATCTGCTTAGCTACATCAGCAGTAACAGGTCCGGTATAGATAAACTCCACTCCTAGATCCCGAGCTGCCTTCTTCCCACCCTCTTCCATTGCATTGAAGTAAGGGATACCAATAAGCTTTGGTACAAAAGCAATCCTATATTTTTTAGGGGCAGAAGAAACAGGGAA
>JBMFMV010000109.1:0-3130 GCA_049970495.1 bacterium | reverse complement strand
GAGCAGAGAATGGTGACCCAGAGCCATTCAATGTAAAATATTGGGGTTTAGGAAATGAAAACTGGGGGGGAGGGGGGAACTTTACTCCAGAAGATTACTGTACAGAATTTCGAAGAGTAACAACTATAGTAAAGAGCCTGGATAGGGAACTAAAACTTATAGCTTGCGGAGCAGGATGTGGAATTGGAAAAGATGATACCGAGTGGACCAGACGCTTCTTTGAAAAATTGCAAGATACCGTGCCTCCAGGAAAGCCTGTCCATTTCTATGGTTACGCCATACATTACTACTGTGGGTCTGCTGGAACTGCATTAGAATTTGATGTCAATCAATGGTACGAACTCCTCTATAAGGCTAGTTATATGGAGAATATAATCGAGAGACACAGAAAGATAATGGATGTTTATGACCCTGAAAGAAAGATAAATTTGATAGTAGATGAGTGGGGCTGTTGGCATCCAGAAGGTTCTGGCCCTTCAAAAGGGAAAAACCTTTTTGAACAGCAAAGTACAATGCGTGATGCTTTAGTTGCAGGTATAACGTTGAATATATTTAACAATCATGCAGACAAAATTGTGATGGCTAATATAGCTCAGCTAGTAAATTGCTTACAGTCGCTCTTTCTGGCTAATGAAGAGAATTTCATTCTAACTCCAAATTATTTTGTCTTTGATATGTATAAAGCCCACCAGAAAGGGCTAGTGGTGAGAACAGTTGTAGAGGCCGAAGATATAATATTTCCTATTGGTGATAAAGAAGCAAGGTTGTCTGTACTAAATTGCTCAGCCTCTATAAAAGATGATAAGCTTACTTTGACTATAATTAATAATCACTTTAGTAGTCCTTGTGAAATAAGACTTATTCTAGTTGATACTAGGGAAGGGAAAATTATTCGACGAGTTACTCTATCAGCGGAAGACCCGCATATGTACAATGACTTTGATCATCCCGATAGGATAAAACCAACAGAAGATTATTCTGAGATTTCTGGTAAGGAGATTATTCTAGAAATTCCTAAAGCTTCTATAAATTTAATTGAAATTGAATTGAGATAAGGGGTGCATATGCACCCCTTATCATTCTATCTCCATAACCATTACTATATCTTGTTCGTAGTCTCCGAATGTCTTACCAAAGATATTAAGTCCACCAATATTAGTTGCTTCAGGCTTAATACCAATCCTTACTCTAACAGAGGTATGATCCCTTATCCCAAGGTCTCCTAACTTTACATCAGAGACTTTTACATTATCAATAAAAGAACCTTCATCGGTGACTGTCCATTTTTTAAGTATTCCATATTGAGAGCCTGCTAACTTCCACCAACTTGGAGTCAATCTGCCTCTCCTATCTCCAAAGTCTCCCGGAATTGTACAAGTGCCAATTTCTACTCCATTTATCCATACTGTTATGTCAGAAGGCCATTCTTTATTTGTTCCTGGAACTTCAGAAGAAATTTCCATACTTATTTCTAGCTTTTTTAATTTCTTGTCCTGTGGAAGGTTATTTGGAAATTTGTATTCTACATAACCTCTCTCAAACCATAGTAGATCAGCCACTGCTCGTTTTGGATTATAGAAAGAGTTTGGAACGTCTAGGTATCCAATAATACTATCTTTAGAACAGAGTCCACAAGGTGGAGAAACTTTAAAATCTGTGTATAGTCCAACTGGCATTTCAACTCTTATTATATTTTCTTCTATTTCTTTCTTCATACTTGGAAGTTGTATAACAACCTCATCATAGAGGAGTTTACATACTTTCTGTAACCCTCTTTCTCCTGGAACGGTTTCTACATCTAATAAACCACTCTCTTCTAGAATATCTATATCTATAGCAGTAGTGGATTGAGGTACATCTAACTCTTTAGCTATTTCAGTTACATTTAATCGCTTATCTCTTAAAAGAGAAAGTATCTTCATCCTTCTCTCAGAAGCAAGAGCTTTAAGGATCTTTATGCTATCCTTATCTTCTATATTAACTACTAATACCCCGTTCTTGCTGTCTCTCTTAATCATAGCATTTATTATATCATTATAAGCAGGATATGTTAAAGATACCGTTTTAGTAATATTTAAGGCTCTACAATTACCTCGCTAGCAAACTTTCTATCTTTTGTTATAACCTTAGTCTCTAAGACATCAAATTTACCCGTTAATCTTATATCCTCTGAGGAAGACCCTATCATAACTTTGAATGTCCCCGCTTCTACTATAAAACGCATCGCTTCATCATAGAATGCTAGCTGGTCTGTAAATAGTCTGAAGGTAACTCTCTTCTCTTCCCCTGCTTTTAGGTGAATCCTTTTAAATCCTTTTAGTTCTTTTATTGGTCTTTCTATACTTGCCCATTCGTCATGTATATAGAGTTGTACTACTTCGTCTCCATCTATGTTACCAGTATTTTTTACTTTGAAGCTTATATCTACATACCCTCCAGGCAAGACATTTTCTGGGCTTATCTTTAGATCTGAATATTCAAATGTTGTATAACTCAATCCATGTCCAAATGGAAATAAAGGTTTAGTATCCATTGTTAGGTATTCGCTAAAAGCAGATGGCTTTCTGTTATAGTAAACTGGTATTTGTCCAACGTCCTTTGGAAATGAGATTGGTAACCTTCCCCCTGGATTATAATCTCCAAATATCACATCTGCTATCGCGTTTCCTCCCTCTTCTCCTGGATACCATGCTTCTAGAATAGCCGGAATATTTTCCTTCTCCCACTTTATAGAAAGAGGTCTTCCATTGACCAGGACCAGTACTATTGGTTTATTAATCTCCTTTAAGGCTTTTAAAAGTTCCTCTTGAACCCCTGGAAGTTTCAGGTCTATTCTATCATTGCCCTCTCCAGATATTCCTCTCTTAAATAGTCCACTGTTTTCTCCCATTACTGCTATAATGATATCTGACTTACTCGCTATATCTAGCGCTTCTTTAAAGCTTTCTCTGGATTCATCGGTAAGCTCACAACCCTTAGTGTATAGTACAGTGGTTTCTGAAGATACCTTATTTTTGATACCTTCTAACACTGTTACTGTCCTTACCCCGTCTGCTACTCCTGCTATATGTGAGGTATAACTATAGTCTCCATGTAGATTCTTTGTGCTATCTGCACTCGGACCTATAAC
>JBMFMV010000108.1:0-3170 GCA_049970495.1 bacterium | reverse complement strand
GTTTAAAAATATAATTCTAGCCTTCTCCTTCTCATCATAGAAATCCTTTACAATATTAAATCCAAGGATATCTCTGTAGAATTTAAGACTTTCGTCAACATTACTAACTATTATAGATATATGGTCCAAACCTTTTATAAACATAAAAGCCTCCTTACGGTTAATCTTAATAATGATTATATTCTAAGGGAATCTAACCAAAAATCAATTATCTAAACAATTTAAAAATACTAGAAAATTCTTAACACAACATAATTTGCATTTCATGTAAGATTATGTTAAAATATCTTTAAAAGATATAAAGAAAGGAGCTGAAAGTGGGCTTAGTCCCACTTTTTATATATGGAGACTAGAGAGGATATAATCTCTTTGGTAGAAAAAGAAGTAGGAAAAGTTATAGAAAATATGGGGTACGAACTTGTAGATGTTGAGTATGGTAAAGAGAGAGGGATATGGGTTCTTCGACTCTTTGTTGATAGGGTCGAAGGAGGTATAACTCTTAATGAGTGTGAAAGTATAAGTCATGTTGTTAGTTTGCTACTTGACGAGTTAGACCCTATTCCTCACTCATATAACTTGGAGGTTTTTTCTCCAGGTTTAGACAGAGTACTGAAGAAACCAAAGGACTTTGCAAGATATGTTGGACATAAAGCCCAATTTAAACTAAAGAATCCTATTAAGGGATCGAAGAATATAAAGGCTACTATTAGAGAAGTTGTTAGTAGTGCAGTCATAGTTGAAAGGGAAAGAGAGATGTTCTCTATCCCATTTGATAATATTCTAAAAGCTAGATTAGAGGTAGACCTATGAGTGACAACCTCTTACTAATGCTAAAACAGATAGAGAAAGAAAAGGGTATTCCTATAGAATCTTTATTCTCCTTTTTGGAAACCGCACTGCTTTCTGCCTATAGAAAGCAGTATGGGACTACTCAGAATGTCTCTATCGCTATAGATAGGAATAATGGAGAAATTCATATATATGCAAAGAAAAGAGTAGTTAAAGATGTAAATAATAGCGCTACAGAGATAAGTCTTGAGGAAGCATTGAAGATAAACCCTGATGTAAAGATAGGGGATGTAATTGATGTAGAGATAATCCCTTCTGCTAGCTTTGGAAGATTTGCGCATCAAACCGCAAAACAGGTTATTACACAGAAACTTGAAGAGGCAGAAAGAGTCATCCTGTATGAGGAGTTCTTAAGAAAGATAGGAGATATAGTAAGAGGAACAGTATATAGAGTAGATAAAAAGGGTGTCTACCTAGATCTAGGAAAAGTAGAAGGGGTAATCCCTCCTAATGAGCAGGTTCCAACAGAGAATTATAAGGTAGGGGATAAACTTTACGTTTATGTATTGAAGGTAACTAAGACTTCGCTAGGCCCGGAAGTTACCTGTTCTAGGACCCACCCTAATCTAGTAAAAAAACTATTCGAATTAGAAATACCTGAAATTCAGAATGGCTTGGTAATTATAAAAGGAATAGCTAGAGAGGCAGGGACTAGAACAAAAATAGCCGTAGCTTCAAATGATAGTGATATAGATCCAGTAGGAACTTGTATTGGTGCCAAGGGAGTTAGAATTCAGCCTATAGTTAGAGAGTTAAAGAGAGAAAAAATAGATATAATTGCATGGAGTGATGTCCCTCTAATATATGTAGGGAATGCATTAAATCCTGCAATTGTATTGAGAGTAGAACAGATAGGGGAAAGAAGCGCCAGGGTAATTGTAACTAAGGATCAGCTCCCTATAGCTATAGGAAAAGAAGGACAAAATGTCAGATTAGCAGCTAAACTTACTGGTTGGAAGATAGATATAAGGACAGAGGAAGAGTGCACTAGTGAATCGCAGGAAGATAGAGCGCTTGTGTATAGTATGCAGGAAAAAGAAGAGTAAGGAGGAGCTTATTAGGATTGCTAAGACTTCAGATGGTCTAATAAAAATAGACCCTCTGAAGAAGCTTCCTGGTAGAGGAGCATATATATGTAGTACAATAGATTGTACAAATAAGCTGAAGAAGGAAAACTCCTTAATGCATGCTCTTAGAGCTAAGATAACTAAAGAACAGCTAGCTGAGATAAAGAAGGAGTTGGAGAATCTTCTTGAAAGAGGAGATGTTAAAGGTGAGAGTTTATGAGTTGGCTAAAAAATTGGGAATTAGTAGCCATGAACTACTAGAAATACTAGAGGACTTGGGGGTAGAGGTAAAATCGCACTTTAGTAAGATAGACGAAGAAGTTGCAGATACTATAGAAAGTTTAGTAAAACCTTCCTCTAGCACTAAAGAAGGAAAAGAAATAGTTGATATGGAATCAGAAAAAGTAAGTAAAGAAGAGATAAAGGATATGGAAAAATCTACAAGCATAATGGAGGAAGAAAAGAGGGAAATAGAACCTGAAATCAAAAAGATTCAGGTTCCAATAAGTGCTACTGTAAGAGAGGTCTCTGAACTTTTTAACCTTCCTGTAAGCCAGATAATTATGACCCTAATGAATATGGGCATTTTAGCTAATATAAACAAGGAGCTAGATCAGGCTACAATTTTAAAACTAGCAGAGACATTTAATATACCTGTAGAGACTAAGCAGCCTCAAAAGACTAAATTGGCTGGGAAAATAAAGGTACAGTCTACAGAAGGTGACCCTAGAGCACCTATAGTTACTGTTTTAGGGCATGTAGACCATGGGAAGACGACGCTATTAGATGCGATAAGAAAAACTAATGTTACCGCTACTGAGGCAGGAGGTATTACTCAACATATAGGTGCCTACCAGGTAGAGGTAAATGAGAGAAAGATAACATTTATAGATACTCCTGGACATGAGGCATTTACTGCATTAAGAGCTAGAGGGGCTAGAGTTACAGATATAGCAATACTAGTAGTAGCCGCAGACGATGGAGTTATGCCTCAGACTATAGAAGCCATAGATCATGCTAAGGCGGCAGAGGTTCCAATTATTGTTGCAATTAATAAGATAGATAAACCTGAGGCAAATGTAGATAGAGTAAAAACACAGTTATCCGAACTAGGATTGATTCCAGAAGAATGGGGCGGAGATACTATTATGGTTCCAATTTCTGCAAAGAAAAATATAGGGATAGATCAACTCTTAGAAATGATCCTATTGTTAGCAGATATTATGGAGCTTAAAGCCAAATACGAAGTCCCAG
>JBMFMV010000107.1:0-3659 GCA_049970495.1 bacterium | reverse complement strand
TCGCTTGAGATATAGTCGGCTCCGAATTCTTTAAGATAACTGCATACAGTACTTTTACCACTTCCTATCGTGCCGGTAACTACTATGCTTATTTTTGACATCTCGGGCAGTAGTAAGTCCCTCTTCCACCAATCTTTATCATAACTATTGGGGTATCGCAGATAGAGCAAGGCTCTCCTTCTCGCCTATGAACCTTTAATTCAAAGCTTTTTTCTCTTGATATAAGATTTGTAAATTCTTCTGTAGATGTTCCACCAAGTCTAAGAGCCTCTTCAAGGATATCTTTTATTGAATTATATAGAATTTTTATCTCCTCTTCATTCAAACTCTGACTAGGTCTAGTTGGATTTATTTTTGCTGAAAATAGTATCTCATCTGCATATGTATTTCCTATACCCGAGATGATGTCTTGGTCCATCAAGAATGTCTTAATATTACCTCTCTTTTTCTTAAGATTCTTACTTAGATATTCTAGTGTAAAATCTTTGGATAATGGGTCTAATCCTAATTCTTCTATTAAAGAGCTTATATCTTTGACTACCTTCATCTGAGCTAGTCTTCTTGGGTCTCCAAAGTGGATATACTCTCCATCTACAGGAAGAATTATACAGTCATAATCGTCTGGTTCTTTGTAATCTAATAAAAAGATATATCCATTAAGCCTTAGATGAAATGCAAGGTATATATCATCTAGGGAGAATAAGACCCATTTACCTTTCCTTTTTATATCTCTTATTGTCTTATTTTCCAATAGATTTGGGTCTCCACTAATTATCCTTGGGTTTATTATGATAGGTCTACCTAACTTTTTATCCTTTACCCTATCTCTTAACTTACTTACAAGGATCTCTAGTTCAGGTAGTTCAGGCATCTAACCCTCCACTTTTATATCTATTATCTTCACTCTACCTTTATGACCGCTTACAATTTCTATTTTGGATTTAGGGATATCAAAATAATCTGATAAAACCTCTATCAGCTCTTTGTTAGCCTTTCCTTCTATCGGAGGAGAATTTAGGTTGACAGTATAAATATTATTCTCTATCTTAACCCCCTGTCTTTCGGAATTTGGCTTAACCTTTACAGTTATCCTCATCCTTTTATAAACCTGTTTACCTCTTCTTTCTTCACTGTGGCTACTCCTATTACGTAGTCTCCGCCGCCATAATATACATAATAGACATTATTTACCTCCACTGCTCCACAGGTAAATACTACATTAGGGACTATCCCCTCTAGTTCATAGTATTTTTCTGGTTCAAGTATAGGCTCTTCTTGTCTCTTTAACACTATACTAGGGTCTTCTAGGTCTAAAAGGGCTATCCCAAGCCTATAGACCATATCTTCGTCTACTCCATGATAAAATAGAAGCCATCCTTTCTCTGTTTTTATTGGGGGAGCTCCAGCTCCAATTTTCTTACTGTCCCAATATCCCTTTCTTGGAGTCATTATAACCCTATGTCCGTACCAGTGAAGGAGATCATCTGAATATGCAATCCATATATCTGGCGGTATTCTATGTAACATTATATACTTATTGCTAATCTTCTCTGGGAATAGTACGGCATCTTTATTGTCTACATCAGGTAGGACTACTCCATACCTCTCCCAAGTTATAAAATTTTTTGTACTAGCCAAAGATACTCTAGTTCCCTTGTCAGAGTATGCAGTATAGAGCATGTAAAAAGTATCCTCTATCTTTGTAATTCTAGGGTCCTCTACTCCAAAGGTCTCGAAGTCCCCGACATGTTCAAAGACCGGCTTATCCAGTTTAAAGAAGTGAAATCCATCTCTGCTTACTGCGTATCCTATATTTGATCTATTTTCCCCATATACTGCCCTGTATAGCAGATGGAATAGACCATTATGATATACTGCTCCAGTATTAAATACTCCGCCCTCTTCCCAACTATAAGTCGGCTTAAGTATAGGATTTCCAGGATATCTAACCAATCTCATATCTGTGTTTTTTATCCCCTCCATTGTGTATTGTTTTCTTCTTAATATAATTATACTCCAAACTGTATCACATAGTATAATGTTATTATGAAAAGAGATGAGTTTTCTCTCTCTATAGCATTAATGTTGGTTTCATTTTCACAACTTTATCTAGAGGTGTTACTTACTAGGATATTCTCTATAGCTCATGGATATCATTGGGCATTCCTGATCGTAGGATTAGCACTTCTAGGTAATGGAATGGGGGGTACATATCTTTTCTTTAAGAAAGATATTTACAAAAATAATGGCTTGAGGTATCTTAAATTACTAAGTATAATCTATCCATTATCTATCGTTTTTACCTATATAGAAGTAAATTTACTTCCATTTGACCCATACCAAATCCCTTGGTCTAAATTACAACTTCTTTATTTCTTTCTTAATTTTGTTTCTTTTTTGGTCCCATTTTTCTTTTCTGGACTAATAATATCTCTTTCTCTGACCATCTTTTCTGAGATGCACTCTACTCTATACTGCATGACTTTTATAGGGGCTTCTTTTGGTTCTCTCTCTGCATTAGCACTTCTTTCTATACTAAGTGAGTTTGGAGCAATATTAATGAGTGTTATACTAGGACTTTTAGCTTTGCTCTTACTCTGCAGAGGTTCAAGATATAGTACTATCTCTGTCATACTTCTATTGGCTTTTGTTTATCTCCTTATCTACAGACCATTTGAGGTTTCAGTAAGACTCTCTCCGTACAAAGACCTTTCTCAGCTGATTAAGATTCCCCAAACTAAAATCTTAGCTACTTATAGGAATGTAAATTTGAGGGTAGATATAGTAGAAGCACCAACTATAAGGTATGCTCCTGGGTTGAGTTATAGATATTCTGGGAGATTACCTTCAGGGATTGGTATAACTACTGACGGCGAAAATCTAAAGGGTATAGTTACATCTAATCACTTTACCAATTACTTACCTCAGTCAGTTTTGTATCTACTTAAAAAGAACCCCAAAATTCTTATAGTAGAACCTGTTGGAGGTTTAGATGTGGTTTTAGCACTGAGTAAAGATACCAGAGATATAACTGTTGTTTTTGAAAATTCTATAATGGTTGAAGTATTAAAAAGATATCTCTTGCGTTTATCGGATATCCATTTTGTAATTGAGCATCCCAGAATATACCTTGCTCAGACCCAAGAGATGTTTGATGCTATTCAGTTTTCTCTAGAGGAATCTTTTTATGTGGTTACTTCTGGTTCTTATTCCTTAAGAGAAAACTATAAGTATACAGTGGAAGGCTTTAAGATAGCCTATACTCGTCTAAAACCAGATGGAATAATCTTATTTACTAGATGGTTACAGAGACCACCTGTAGAAGAATTAAGACTCTTCAATCTTATAATTACTGGACTTAGAGAACTTGGAGTTACAGAGCCAGAAAAGAGAATTATATCTTTTAGGACTCTTAATACAATGACTTTTATAGTGAAAAAAGGAGAATTTACTATTGACGAGATAGATAAGGTGAAAAGATTCTTAGAATCTATGGCGTTTGACATAGTATTTCTTTATGGGATTAAGCCTTCTGAAACAAATAGATTTAACGTCTTACCTGAGGATATATACTTTGAATATTTTCAAAAAATATTAAACGATAGGGATTTTCAAAAGAACTATCCTTTTCGAATTGATCCGCCTAGGGATGATAAACC
>JBMFMV010000106.1:0-3815 GCA_049970495.1 bacterium | reverse complement strand
ATAGCCTCTAGTTTCATATTGCCCACCAAAAGAATTGGGATAACTTCTCCTTTGCATATCCCCCTCCCTTATTCCATAAGCAGATATACCCCCACCACTCTCAATTATATGCTGAAAGATCTCTGTTCCTTCGTTGTTTATAAAAAGTTTCTCGGTCTCCCAAAAATCCATACTACTTTCAGCTATCTTCACGTCTTTAACTTTAGTCATAATTTTCGTAGCTTCGATAAGTAGACTTACTTTTTTATCTAAGGATATCTCAAAAGGATTTATCCTAACCGGATTACTCCAACTAGCTATTATCCTCTTGGCAGGAGAAAGTTCTACATTTCTCTTCTTAGTCAAGCTACTGGCTAAAGCAATCTTTACAGCTTTTTTTGCGGTCTCTACGATACTATCCTTATCTAAAAATGACGTTCCTGCAAAACCCCAAGCTCCATTAGCAATAACCCTTATACCTATCCCCTCTTCCACTCGATCTATCAGTTCTTCCACCAATCCATTCTTCACATTTATCCCCTGACGTCTACTTTTGATAACCCTTACCTCACAAAAAGTTGCCCCATATTCAAGGGCAGTATTTAGAGCCACATACGCTATATCCCTCATATCTTACTCCTCAGAAGGATTATAAAGTCTTACTAAACCAATCCAAAACATTATCAATCACTTTTTTCTCCCAGCTAACAGAGTTGAAGGTATGATCCGCATCCTCTATAACCATTAACTTAGTCTCAGTATCCCTTCCTTTTAAGGAATCATAATAGCTATGAGCTGCATCTACTGGAACTACCTCATCCTTAGATCCATGAATAATAAGAACAGGACCATTAAAATTTTTAATTTTCTCAACAGGACAAATATTAGGCAATTCCTCTATAAACTTTATACCAAGTTGCCAGCCAAAGTAGTCTACAAAACCGTCAGACTTTAATTTATCTTCTGGATATTGAGTCTTTATCCTATCAGCCAAAGATACCAAACTTGAGACTGCAGCAAGGAGAACCACTGACTTTATGTCACTCCTACCTCCTGCCACATAGCTAGCAATACCACCTCCCATACTCAAACCTAAGATGCCTATCCTAGAAGGATCTATGTGAGCCTGCTGTTTTAAGAAATCTATAGCTGTAAATGCATCTTCTACCTCTCCTGTAAAAGTCATCTCTATAAATTCTCCTTCGCTGTCTCCAGAACCATAAAAATCAAATCTTAGGACATTTATCCCAGAAGAGGCTAATTTTCTTCCTATCTTCACAAAGAGACGGTGCGGTTCAATCTTATTGCCAGTAAAACCGTGAAAAAGTACAACACCAGGTCTTTTTTCTCTAGAATCAGCAATATGTAATATCCCTACAAGTTTATGCCCTTCCCTTCCAAAAACAACTGGGACTTCCATATTCTTAATCCCCTCCTCATAATAAAAAAATAATTCACTAATAGAATATCATAATAAGATTGAAAAATGCAAACTATTGAAGACCTACCCCCATATAAACTAGTTACTCTAGACCTTAAGTATGTTTCTTATATCATCTTCTGGCTCAGAGATAAGCCTCAAATCATACTCACTCTGCAACACCTTTAGTATATCTTCGTTTACCCAAGCTGGAAGTATTGGACCAATATAGATTCCTTTAATCCCTAAAGCCAAAAGACTCCAAAGAATAGCTACTGCCTTCTGTTCCATCCAGGTTAATACAAGAGTAAGAGGTAATTCGTTTATACTAACTCCAAAAAGATTACTTAATGCCTCAGCTAATTCCAAAGCTACTATAGCATCATTACACTGACCTAGGTCTATAATTCTAGGTATACCTTCTATCTCTCCTAGATCTAAATCGTTTATTCTAAATTTTCCACAAGCAAGCGTGAGAACTACTGTATCTTTTGGAAGCTTTTCTACAAATTCCCTATAGTACTGACTCTTTCTAAGTGGTACATCACAACCACCTACTAAGAAGAAATGCTTTATTTTCCCTGCGTCTACCAAGGTTTTAATCTTCTCCGCTAAAGAAAGCACCGCAGATTTAGAAAATCCTGTAACTAAATATTTACCTTCAGGTTCATCATCTAAGTCTGGTAGAGTTTTTGCCTTCTCTATAACAGGGGTAAAGTCGTATCCATTTATATGTTTAACTCCAGGTAAACCCGTCGTTCCAGTTGTAAACATCCTATCTCTATAACTCTCTTGAGGAATTAAGACACAGTTAGATGTTCCAAGAATAGCTACTGGATACTTAGCGAACAATTGTCTTTGATCATGCCAAGCCTTACCTAAATTACCAACCAAATGGGGATACTTTTTTAAACCTGGATATCCATGGGCCGGTAAGAGTTCAGAGTGGGTATAGACGTTTATACCTGTTCCTTCTGTCTGTTTTAAAAGCTCTTCTAAAGCCTTAAGGCCATGACCAGTAGCAATTATTCCCTTTCCTTTTACTGTCCATGTCCTTACCTTAGTAGGGACCGGTTCCCCATATTTTTCTATATGAGCAGTCTTTAAGAGCCTCATTGTCTTTACATTCATCATACCAGCCTTTAGAGCTAGTGAGACAAATTTTTCAGGGTCAAAATTGACATTGGTAAGAGTTGAATAAAAGGCTTCCGCTAAAAAGGCATCTACCTCTTCATCTGTATAACCAAGTTCTCTAGCATGATACAGATATGCAGTTATACCCTTTATTGCAAAGAGAAGATTATCCTGTAATTTATTAACAGTCGGGACTTTACCACAGGTCCCCCTAACTGTACATCCAGAACCATTTACTACCCAAGAACACTGGTAACAAAACATATCCAATCTTTCTTTTTCATTCATTCTTGCAACCTCCAGCTTATTGATTAATCTGCTTAAAATTATAAATTATCTAGAATACAAAGGCAAGAGGAGACAGATATTTAAATTAAGACGGAGAAAAGCCCTTAGTATTAGTCAACCACATTCAAGTCTAATTCTATAAGAATTTTCTTTAATTCTTCCCGTCTTTCTCGCTTGATCTCTTTAACAGGTCTTATAGCTGAACCAAGATCAAATCCTATTAATCTCACAGCTTCTTTAATAACAACTGGGAAGGACTCTTCCATTCACTTCTTCTATAGCAATTTCTAAAACCCTTTGCTTTTCTTCTACTGTTAAGGCATAAAATTCTCCCTGACTCCCGTTTATAAATAGACCATGTACCCCATTCTCTATAAGATAATTAATAAGTCTCCTATAAGCATCCTCTCTTATGTTACCTATATCATCCACTGGACTAACTACCGCTGGTATTATCCCTTCTGGCTTAAACATCTTATCACCCCGCTAGGATTTTGTTTTAATTAATGGCTAAAGCATAAAAAATTAATAGAGATTCTGTCAAGTTTTCTATGTAAATCTCCTAGATATCTTAGAGTAGTCTATGAGCTCTCTCAAATTTTACGGGAATCAGAGAAGATGTGCTTAAAAAATAATCTGGCTCCCCGGGTAGGACTCGAACCTACAACCAACCGGTTAACAGCCGGCCGCTCTGCCTGTTGAGCTACCGAGGAGCTCAATAATATTATAGAATATTTTTCAAATTAGTCAAGGGGCTATGTTTTCCACCAGATTACTTCTAATAAAACTCCTTCTGGTCCATAAAAATAGCCGTATCTTCCTTCAGGAAACTCTAACGGACCTAGAATAAACTCTATTCCTTTTGACTTCAAATATTCATACACCTCATCCATATCTTCTACTAGAAAAGCAATGTGCTCTACTCCACCTTTCTTACGCTCCTCCCAATTTAGCTTCTCTCCTTTAGAAGGTTTTTCATCAGGGGCAATTAACT
>JBMFMV010000105.1:0-3866 GCA_049970495.1 bacterium | reverse complement strand
CTATTAAATTTAGCCTTAAATGAGATCGAGTTGCCATGTCCGCCACCTTGGTATTCAAGAATTTCGGGATGCTCTATATATCTAAATGAAGACTCACTAAACTCTGGACCTGGTTCTATATTTACTATAATCCTTATATTTAACCCCCTTTTCTTACCTAAGGACTTTAAACAATTGAAAATAAATTTCAAATCCCTGTAGGTAAAATGTGGCCAATCTGTCATATATTCTCTCAAAGGGATCGGATCAAATTTATATCCTGCATATAAAGGATTGTTATGTCCTTTATAATGGTCCCACTCGAATTCTGACTCTGGATTACCGTCCCAAGTTAAAACTAGATCTCCATTACCTATCATAAAGTTAAACCAGAGCTCCTCTGCATCCTTTATTATAGGATACCATAAGCATAACATCCCCTCTATCTTAGAACAAATGAAATCTTCACTTTTATCTTTAAACGGCTTTAAAGAGAGTCCAAAATATAAAGTCTTTATTCTTTTCATAGTTACCTCTTAGGGACTACATCTTTATTGCTCCTGAGAGTAGGCCCTGAATATAGTACCGCATAGTGAATATAAACAGAATTATTAGAGGGATAGAAGCTAATATATATCCAGCAAATAAAGGTCCATAGTTTTGGTAGTAAGCAGAATTAAAAGCCATAATTCCTACAGTTACCGGTCTTAGCTCTGGTTTTGTAATAGTAACCAACGGCCAGATAATATCATTCCAAGTACCAACAAAATGCATAATCGCTATAGTGATAAGTGTGGGATAGGAAAGAGGGATAGCAATTTTGGTGTAGATTTGAAATATTCCTGCACCATCTACCCTAGCCGCCTCAAATAATTCCTCTGGGAGCAAACTCATAAAACTATGCATAACAAATATTGCAAATATCTGTCCTCCAGAGGTCCAAGGGAGTATACATGCCCATCTAGTATTGAGTAAGCCCAAATTTTTTACAATAATAAACTGAGGAATCAAAGTTAAAGCTCCAGGTATCATCAATAGGCTTATAATAGCATAAAATAAGAATTCTCTACCAGGAAATTTATATCTAGCGAATATGTATCCTACATAGGAGGATAGAAATACTACCATAATTACAGTAGATGAACTCATTATAAGACTATTATAGATATATCTACTTACTGCCTTCCAAGCTGCTGTATAATTTACCCACCTTATATATTTAGGTAGACCTAAAAAATTATGGGTAAACTCTTCATGACTTTTTAATGAAGAGATTACTAAAAAGAAAAAGGGATAGAGTGTAAGTAAAACAAGAATAATAATTGATAAATGTTTTAATACCTCTCCAACATAGAATTTTCCCATACTATCTCCCTCCAAATTCTGTAGGAGCTTGGATGTATTTCCTACTAATTATAGTGAGAATAAGGATAACTCCAAATAGAAATGTTCCTATAGCACATCCGTATCCCATCTTATAGTATTGAAAAGCACTATTATACATATGCATTCCTGGTACCATGGTTGCATATCCAGGACCTCCTTGAGTAAGTACTACTTGGGTAGTATAACCCTGCATTACTCCGATAATAGTAAGAATAAGAATAAGTTTTACTTGACCAAGAATCATTGGAATATCTATATAGAATATCTGCTGTAACCTAGTAGCCCCGTCTATTATACTTGACTCAAATAGTTCCCTAGATATACTTTGGAGTCCAGCTAAATAGATAAGATAATTAAAAGAGCCTATCCAAGGGAAGCCTATAAATATAATGGCATACAAGGCTGTATTAAAGTCTCCTAACCAAGGTCTACAAAGATTTCCTAGACCTACTCTTTCTAGGATAGCATTTAAAAGGCCATCTGGCCTATATATAAATCCCCATAGTAAGAGGCCTACAACGCCAGGAACAACCATTGGAACTACAAACATAGTACGATATAAGTATTGCATTTTTAGGTTTCTAAGATTGAACGTTAACTCTGCTGCTAACAAGGGAAAAGTTAAAGAGATACTCACTCCTGCGATAGCAAGAATTAGAACATTTTTTAAGGCTATTATGAATACTGGATCTCTAAATAAGTTTATGAAGTTACCTATACCTATAAATTTTTCGTATCCAATTCCATCCCATTCGAAGAGAGAGTGATAAAGGGCATTGATAGCAGGGTAATAATTGAAGGTTAACAATAAAGCAAATGTAGGGATAAGAGAAATATAAATAAACTTGTTTTTGTACATACTTTTTAGAAAAGAATTTTTTACCATCATAACTACTCCTCTTCTATTAGATTTAAAAAATAGGAGAAGTATAGAGCAAAATTTCTAGAACAAGTTTCTCTATACTTCTCCTAACTACTAAATTACTTTACTCCGTACTTACTGAAATCCCAGTTATGTTCTTTAATCAATTTATTTACAGCATCATCTACATTCTTTGTTGCTTCTTCTACATATTTATCAAGTGAAATCTGATCTCCTATATAGAGTTGCCACAGTTTATAGTTCTTATCTTTAGCCTCTTCAGTTATATCTATGTATCCGGGACTTGAGAATATTAATTCAAGGAATTCGTATGTTCCAGGTCTCCAAAAGACCGCCTCTAATTCTTTAGCAGGTTTTACCCCTTTAATACTAGGAAGAAAAGCACCCAAATCAGCTATTAATGGACCAGCATTTTTCGGAGCTGTAAGATACATCAGAAAGTCAACAGCTACTTCTAGCATACCTTGTTTCTGGGCAGAAGCCGGTACATTGAACTGGAACGCTGCAGAAGGACCACCTAAAGTTAATCCTTTTATAGTTCCTGGACGTGGAGCGTATTTAGTAGTTTTATTAGTAACAACTGGGAATGGCATCCAACCCCAATTAAATTTTCTCAAAGGATCTAGCCTAACTGGTTTAATCTGCCAACTCCCATTAAGATGCATTGCTGCCTTTCCAGTGATAAACTGTTCATACGCTTGGCTCATTGTTAACCCAAGGAATCCTGGACTCCAATATTGAGAGAATTCCTTTTGTAACTGAGCACCAATCTTCCATCTTTCACTAGTTAGAGTCTCTATCCCTTTCTTCCATGCGAGAGCCTGCTCTTTCTGAGTTACTACCCCTGGTTTTTCCTCAGGAATCACATCAAATTCTTTCATCAATGGTTTATAAAGTGGATAATGAGTGAACCTGTTAAGCCAAGAATAGGCATATTCTTTTTCTGCTCCAGGCCAGCTCATAGGTATATACTTTCCATCAGCCTTAATCTTTTTAAGCACCATAATAAATTCATCCCAGTATTTCGGTACCTTAAGTCCTAACTGATCAAAGACATCTTTATTGTAGAAAATTCCAGTGGTAACAAGGTCTCCATTTATCGTATATTGTTTTCCATCAGGAGCAGCATTCTGTGCTAGAACTGAGGGGTCAAATATATCACGCCATCTTTTATTCCCGGGAATATACGGATTTGGCAAGTCTAGATAAGGATCCATAGCAATAACTAATCCTTTTAGCCCCCATTCCCCTGCCCAACCATGGTGTCCCCAAAATATATGGGGAGCTTCTCCTCCTATCAATCTGGTTTGTATCCAAGTAAAATAATCAGTTTCAACCGCCTCTAAGAATTTTATCTTAACTTCAGGGTGAAGTTTCTCATACTCTTTCTGGATCGTCCATCCATACTGGGGTGGAGGCCATCTATCAGCCTCTGTCCTTTTCCTAGGGGTATAAGCCTGCAGAAATACAGAAAGTTCACCTTTCAAAGAAGCCTTTGGCCCAAACTTAGGTTTTTCTTGAGCCAAAACGATAGAAATACTTCCTAATATAAAGATCAACAAAAACACTACAATCTCAAATTTTCTCATAACTATCTCACTCCCTCTAAATTAATGTA
>JBMFMV010000104.1:0-3941 GCA_049970495.1 bacterium | reverse complement strand
GCCTTTATAAGATTTGGAGGTATTCTGCTTCAATTTTTTCTCTTAGCTCTCTTTGCCATAGGTTTTCTTGAATATAGTAAACTTACAGAACAGATGCACATAAAGATAAGGTTTTGGGAAGGGTTACTAGGAGGAGTCTTTATACTTTTCTGGAGCTGGGAATATGCAACAAGTGTCTTACAGACGCTTATAATCCTTTGGGTTTATCTTATGCTCTATTTTATAGTTATGCAGAGTATAGAAAGTAGCTTATCTATTATATCGGCAACCATATTTGGGCTCTTATATATAGCGGTTCCGCTATCAATGTTTCTTGTGATGAGAAAATTTGACTCTACAGGATATTGGTGTACTATGGTAATGGTAGGAACCTGGGCTTTTGATTCTACCGCATATTTTATAGGAAGGAGATTTGGAAAACATAAACTCGCATCTATCTTAAGTCCTCTTAAGTCATGGGAAGGATTTATTGGGGGACTGATAGCAACAGTAATTGCAGTATTTCTATTTCGAAGTAATGTTGAAGGTATTATAATAGGGTTAGTGCTTGGATTAGGGGTTCAAGCTGGAGATCTTTTTGAATCTCTACTTAAGAGAGAAGCCAATGTGAAAGATTCTGGGAATATTATACCAGGACATGGGGGAGTTTTGGATAGATTTGATGGTTTCCTAGTTGGGGTTGTCTTTGTCTTCCCTATAATAAGGTTTATAGTTGGTGGAATATGGTAAAAAATATAGTTCTTATAGGCTCTACTGGTGCCTTAGGAACTCAGGTCTTAGAGGTTATAAGAGAATTCAGGGATAAATTTAACATAATAGGGCTTGGAGCTAGACGAGATTCTGAAAAGCTAGCACTACAGGTAAACGAGTTTTGCCCTAAGTATGTTCTTCTTGCAGAAGAAAACAATATGTCTCTGTCTCTTAGATCCGCTATAGAAAACAATAAAAGTAGGTTTTTCTACGGGATAGAAGGGCTTAAAGAGATTGTTTCAGTAGATGAGGTGGACCTAGTAGTGATAGTAATGGGAGGGGCATTGGGCATATACCCTCTTTGGGAGGCTGTGAGATATAATAAAAATGTGGCTATAGCTAATAAAGAATCTATAGTGATGATGGGTGAAATTATACGAGAATTAGCAGATAATAAAGGGATAAGTCTTATCCCTATAGATAGTGAACCTAGCGCTATATTTCAGTGCTTAAAGGGTTTAAATAGTAAGAATAATTTAGATAGGGTTATTCTTACTGCTTCAGGTGGTCCATTTAGGAGGCTTACCCGTGAGCAACTTGAAATGGTAACCCCTGAAGAAGCGGTAACCCACCCTGTATGGAAGATGGGGAAAAGAATAAGTGTTGATTCGGCTACCCTTATGAATAAAGGGCTTGAATATATAGAACTTCATAAATTTTTCGATATACCTTATGAAAAGATACAGATAGTAGTCCATCCTCAAGGTATTATTCATGGGGCTATAAGTTTAACTGATGGGACTATGATTTCCATTATGAGTAATCCTGACATGAGAATACCTATACTCTATGCTCTTTCCTATCCTGAAAGGTTAGGAAACCATTGGAAGAAGCTAAATCTTATTGATTTAAAAGAGCTTACATTTGAACCAGCAGATACTGATCGTTTTCCCGCATTAAGGATTGCAATGGAGGCTGGTAAGAAAGGTCTTTCTTATCCTACTGTACTTAATGCATCTGATGAAGTAGCGGTAGACTTATTTCTTAATAAGAAGATAAAATTTACCGATATCCCTATCTTAGTAGAGGAGGTGCTGTCAAGGCATAGTCCATCTAAAGTAGATTCCTTAGATGTGGTCATGGAGATAGATAATTGGGCTAGAAGAGAAACTATTAAAGTATTTGAGAAGGTGATAAGAAGATGAATCTTATATATTTTCTTGTATTAGTTGGGGTACTGGTCCTGGTTCATGAATATGGTCACTATATACAGGCCAAGTTACATGGGGTAGGAGTTATTGAATTTTCTATAGGTTTTGGACCAGTCATATTTTCTTTTGAAAGAAATAAGACGAGATTTTCTATAAGAATGCTCCCAATCGGTGGTTATGTAAAGCTTGCTGGTTTAGACACAGATGGAGAGGTGGAAGACGAGGCAAATTTTCATAAGAAGAGCTGGTTTGCAAAGTTCTCTATATTGGCGTCTGGTGGAATTATGAACTTTCTATTAGCTATCCTCATTCTGTTTGTGCTCTTCCTCTGGGGCGTACCTACAGTTGTCCCTACAGGGATCAACTCTATCTTACCAGGTTCTCCTGCAGAAATAGCAGGCCTAAAATCTGGAGATAAGATTATCTCTATAAATGGAAACGTTGTCTTGACCCCTCAAGATATAACTCAAACAATACAGAAATCGAAAGGTAAATTAGTGTTAGAGGTAGACAGAGGTGGAAATAGAATGACCTTTGAAGTAGAACCTAAGTATGATCCAAAACAGAAACGAAGATTAATAGGAATTACGGTGCCGTCTTTTATCGAAGTCAGATATCCTTTATTTAAGTCTCTTAAAATGGCATTGGGTGAATTTGGGGTCATTGTGTTAGGTACGCTTGGAGCTCTTTGGAATCTTGTAATAGGCAGACTCGGAGCTGACTCCTTCAGTGGTCCTATTGGAGTAGCCAAAATAACTGAAGTAGCGGCTCAGATGGGCATAAAGGTCTTTATGCAACTTATGGCTTTTCTAAGTATACAGTGGGGACTGTTTAATCTATTACCTATACCAGCCTTAGATGGGGGAAGGATTCTTTTCCTTATCTTGAATCTTTGGAAGAGGTTAAAGATAACCCCTGAGAAAGAAAATGTTGTTCACTATATAGGTTTTCTCTTCCTTATAGTATTAATGATAATAGTTACTATAGGAGATGTAAGGCGCTTCTAATGTGGAAAAGGACAGATACTTTTCCTATAAAAATAGGAAGTGTCACCATAGGTGGTGGAAATCCTATTGCAGTTCAGTCTATGACAAATACCCGGACAGAAGATGTTCTAGCTACTATCTCTCAGATAAAAAGACTAGAAAAGGCTGGATGTGAACTAGTAAGAATAGCGATACCTACAAAGGAGTCTGCATTTAAACTTGGAGAAATAAAAAAGAATGTATCTATACCCATTATTGCAGATCTACACTTTGACCTGTCGCTTGGCTTTATAGCGTTAGAAATGGGAGCAGATAAGATAAGAATAAATCCGGGAACTATCCCTAATAAAGAGATACTAAGAAGTTTAGTCTTAGAAGCTAAGGCTAGAAACATCCCTATAAGGGTTGGTGTAAACAAGGGCTCTTTACCAGATTCTTATAGTAAAGATAAAGAAGGATTGGTCAAATGCGTTTTAGACTATGTAAAGCTTATTGAGGATTGGGGTTACAATAATTTGGTGGTGTCTATTAAGTCATCTGATCCAGAAGAGACTGTAGAGGCAAATAAGCTTCTGGCATCATACCTTCGATACCCAATATCTCTCGGAGTAACAGAGGCAGGAGGAGGATGGAGAGGTATAGTAAAGTCTTCCGTGGGGTTAGCATTAGCATTAAAAGAGGGAATTGGTGATACAGTTAGGGTTTCTCTTACTGGAGATCCGATAATGGAGGTAAGAGTTGCATTTGAGATACTGAGAAGCTTAGGGCTTAGAAAACGTGGCATAAATCTAATAGCCTGTCCTACTTGTGGAAGATGTCAAGTTGACTTAGAATTCTATTATAAAGAGGTTGAATCTGCATTAGAGGAAGTAACTATACCTCTAGATGTTGCCGTGATGGGTTGCAGTGTGAATGGACCTGGAGAGGCAAGATTGGCTGATTGCGGTGTTGCATTTGGAAAAGATAAGGCAGTATTTTTTGTAAAAGGTGAAATAGTGGGAACATTCGGGCCTAAAGAGGCTATAGAAAAACTCATTAACTATGTAAAGGAGGC
>JBMFMV010000103.1:0-3976 GCA_049970495.1 bacterium | reverse complement strand
CTTTAATACTTGATGGTTCTCAGCTTGCTCTGCAGATTCATGAGTCTATTGGGCATCCTACTGAGTTAGATAGGATTCTAGGGATGGAGGCTAGTTATGCTGGGACGAGCTTTATATCTATAAATGATAGAGGTAGACTTAAATATGGCGCTAAGATTATGAATATTACTGCAGACGCTACTCTTCCTGGAGGACTAGGGTCCTTTGGATTTGATGATGAAGGGATTCCTGCACAGAGAGTTGATATAGTTAAGGATGGTATTTTAGTTGGCTTTTTGACTAATAGAGAAACATCTTATATACTAGGAGAAACTTCTAATGGTACCTGTAGAGCAGATGGATGGAGAAATATCCCTATTATTAGAATGACTAATATCAATCTTGAGCCAGGAATAGGAACTTTGGAAGATCTTATAAAAGATACGGACGAAGGGATCTTTATGAGCACTAATAAGAGCTGGTCTATAGATGATAAAAGACTTAACTTTCAATTTGGCGTGGAGATAGCATGGGAAATTAAAAATGGAAAACTGATTAGGATCTTGAAAAATCCTAATTATACTGGGATTACTCCAGAATTTTGGGGATCTCTTGATGCGGTCTGTGGCCCTAGTGAGTGGAAGATATGGGGTGTTCCTAACTGTGGGAAAGGACAGCCGGGTCAGTTGGCTCATGTAGGCCATGGGACGAGTCCTGCTAGATTTAGAAATGTAAGGGTGGGGGTGAGATAGATGTATCTTGATTCATTAAGTTATATTATAGATAAAGCTAAGGGGGTTGATACAGAGTGTTTTTTGATTTCTAATAGACGAATACTTACTAGATTTGCCAATTCTTATATACATCAGAATGTTTCAGTGGACGATATGGAATTATCAATAAGGGTTGTACTTGATGGAAAGAATGGAAAGATATCAGTAAATCAGCTTTCAAAAGATACTTTAGATTCTGCTTTAGAAAGAGTTATTGAAATGGCCAAAATAACCCCTTCTGATCCAAATTATCCTGGTCTTCCAACTCCTGCTCCTATAGAGAGGAAGGGGCAGGATTATCAACTTAGAGATATTAAGCCAGAGGTTTTGGCTCAAAAAGTCAAAGAGTTTATTGATGCCACTAGTAATCTAAATGCTTCTGGGGCTTTAGAAGTGAGTGATACCACAGTAGCTATAGCTAATTCAAATGGTATAGCTTTAGAGGATAGACTATTTACAGTATCTTTAGAGGCAGTAGTACAAGATAGTGATTCAAGTAGTTATGTATATAGTATGGAAAGGGATTTGGAAGACATAGATTTTGTCTCCCTTGCTAAGATTGCTGGTAATAGAGCTAGAATGGGACGTAATCCTGTAGAATTATCACCGGGTTATTATACGGTAATCTTGGAGCCACAGGCAGCGGGCACCCTTATTTCTTTTTTAGGTCTAATGGGTTTTGGTGCAAAACAGTTTGCTGAAGGAAGAAGCTTTTTAATAGGAAAGCTTGGGGAAAGGATTACTTCTAAGATGATCTCTATATGGGATTATCCTTCTCATCCTAGAGCAATAAGTCTTCCTTTTGACTTTGAAGGTCTTCCAAGAAAAGATATTATTCTTATAGATAAAGGTATTGCCAAAAATTTAGTGTACGATTTTAAATATGCTAAGAAGATGGGGAAAGAATCGACTGGAAATGGTTTACCGCAACCAAATACAGATGGTCCAATCCCTTTTAATCTTACACTATTACCAGGAGAAAGTACACTAGAAGAGATGATAGCTTCAACTAAGAGAGGCATCTTAGTTACAAGATTCCATTATACAAACATAGTGGACCCTATTAAGACAATAATTACTGGTATGACTAGAGATGGAACATTCCTGATAGAGGATGGAGAGATAACTACTCCAGTAAAGAATATGAGATTTACTCAAAGTATTTTAGAAGCTCTAAATTCTACGGAACTTATAGGAAAAGAACTTTTCAGAGTAGGTGAACATTTTATTTATCCTACTTTAGCTCCAGCCTTGAAAATTAACAATTTTCAATTTACAGGAGTGACTAAGTAATGTTAAAGGTTGAAGGAATTGATGTATATTACGGGGTTATAAGAGCTCTAAAGGAAGTATCGCTGACTGTAAATGATGGAGAGATTGTTACTCTTATAGGAGCAAATGGGGCAGGAAAGACTACTACATTAAAGACGATATCCGGCCTTATAAGACCTACGAAGGGTAAAATTATCTTTAATAATTACGATTTGACTAAGATGGCTCCACATGAAATTGCCAGTTTGGGTATCCTACAAGTTCCTGAGGGTAGAAAAATCTTTGGCAATCTCACTGTTATGGAGAATCTTCTTATGGGAGCTTATCTGAGAAAGGACGACATATCCAGGGACCTAGAATGGGTATTTACCCTTTTCCCGAGACTTAAAGAGAGACAGAAACAGAAGGCGGGAACTTTAAGTGGTGGAGAACAGCAGATGCTTGCTATATCAAGGGCTCTTATGGGGAAACCAAAAGTAATGCTGTTAGATGAACCTTCTTTAGGATTAGCTCCTTTACTAGTTTTAAATATCTTTGAAACTATTCAAGAGATAAATAAGCAGGGAGTTACTATACTTCTTGTTGAGCAAAATGCGTATATGGCTCTTCAGATTGCTCATAGAGCATACGTTATAGAAACAGGTAGGGTAGTTATGGAAGGTACAGGGAAAGAATTGCTCAATAATGAAGCAGTTAAAAAGGCTTATTTAGGAGGGTGATGTATATGAAATTTTTCGCTGATACTGCTAATATAGAAGAGATAAAACAGATAAAGAAGTGGGGTTTATTGGATGGGGTTACTACTAATCCTACTATAATATCTAGAGAGAATAAACCATTTAGAGAAGTTGTAATGGAGATACTTGAAGTTGTAGATGGACCTGTAAATCTAGAAGTGATAAGTACTGATGCTGAGGGAATGGTTAAAGAGGCTATAAAGCTGGCTAGTCTATCTCCTAATGTTGTTGTAAAAATTCCCATGACCACCGAGGGTATTATGGCTGTCAAAGAGCTTTCTAGTAGAGGTGTAAAGACAAATGTAACTCTTACATTCTCTCCTACCCAAGCTCTTATAGCAGCTAAGGCTGGAGCTAATTACGTAAGTCCATTTATTGGTAGATGGGATGACATATCCACAGAGGGTATGCAAGTAGTGGAGGATATCCTTACCATATTTAATAACTATGGATATAAGACAGAGGTGATTGTAGCTAGTGTAAGACATCCTATTCATATTCTACAAGCTGCAAGGTTAGGAGCTCATATAGTTACTGCTCCATTTAAAGTCTTAGAACAGCTTTTCCATCACCCACTTACAGATATAGGATTAAAAAGATTTCTAGAAGACTGGAAGAAGGTTCCCAATCCCGAATTATAGAAATTCTAAGGGGCTAGGATTCTAGCCCCTTAGAATGTTTTTAAGGCTATTCAATCTATAGACATGTGTTTTTTCTTGATTTATAAGTCCTTTTGCTAAATTTTTCTCCTTATCTTCCAAACCTTCTAAGATTTCATAGTAGTAAAGGATAGTATCTTTCTCTATCTGAATAGCTAGATCCAATACCGCTAGTTCATCTTTTATAGATTTGATAAGATTATCCAGTTCTTCTAAATTTTTGAAGACTCTATTTTCTACTAGCGAGTGAATATATAGATTAGCTTCCTCTTCGGAAAAGGCTTTCTCAAATCTTTTTCCAGTCAGTTCTTTATACATAGATTTAAATATTGCTATATGCTCTTTTTCTTCTCCTGCTAGATAGTTATAAATTTCCTTTGCTTCTTTGCTTTTTGTCCTATCAGCTAGATTCTTATAAAAGGTAACTCCATTCTCTTCGATCTTTACAGCTATTTCTAATAGCTCTTCTAACGAATAATTTTTAGCCATTAGGCTCTAACCTCCTTTTTGAATAATTCTATTTATTCCTAAATCTAAATAATTACGAAAGTTTTTT
>JBMFMV010000102.1:0-4186 GCA_049970495.1 bacterium | reverse complement strand
GAGATAATAGAAAATACGCTAGCTATCCAGATGGAATCTCTGAAGGCGAACCATTCGGAAGATTTTTGGGTAGGCAATTGCGTGAGTTCATTAAATTTACAGAAATAGACGGGGTTTCCTTTTCCAACGGGCTTGGTTTTGGGACACACCCTTGGTCCCTTATAGGACACAACTTTGATGGGGAAAAATTTAACCTAGTTAATTTTGCTCTAGAAGCTAAGGAAATAGAAGCTTTTTGGAACTTATTAAGAAAAGAAGTGCCTCAGATCATAATTACTGCGCAGGGAACTAATTGGCCTGTAGGAGTGGATATATCGGTAAAATGTGTTCCTATAAAGGAAATACACGAGAAATATCTTACTAGACCTCTAGGTACTACAGTTTCTGTATTTTTTAATGATTCTCTAGGTTTTGCTATGGCTAGCTATTTATCTAGAATAGCTTCTACCTCATCTTTTGATTTTGGGTATTACTTCTTAGACCCTTGGTATCCTCAAGATGCCTGGGAAGACTTTCCTTATGATCATCAACCCTTTGATATTTATTGTCCTATGTCTAGTGGGGTAGTAACTGGAGAGGGAAAGACTATAGGAGCCGATGGTATAAGCTGTAGTGCTATAAATGATGATAATGGAGAGTTCTGTGAGGATGCGGTATACGAGGTAATACCTCATTTTAGAAAAGCTATTTTACATAGACCAGACGCTCCAGGGATATTAGTATGGCTATTCCCATTTGAAGAATATAATAAAGTTGGGATTGGAGAACCTGATTTAATAAATAATCTATTCTTTTGGGATTGCTTTACAGCATCTGCTATAGATAATGGACTACCTCTAAATACTGTAATTTCCTCAAACAATTTCATTAGAAATAATTTCACTGTATTAAAAGATTCGATTTTGTACTCCTGTGTACCTCTATATAACTGGGAATACGGTGAGAAATTAGAAGAATTTGTAAAACTTGGAGGAAAAGTTCTTCTATACGGTTCTATAATTACATACAAGCGATGAAATAAGAAATTTGCTAAATCTAAAAGTTGGAGAAGGGATAGAGGGAGAGGTAGCACTAGTTCAGGAAAGGTATAATTTTATGAAAGATATAAATCCTTTTATCTATCATAAGGGGATTATTTCTGGAGGACCTATTGTAGAAGAATTAAAAGATTATAATGACCCTTACACTGAAGTTATCTATGAAGTGGTAAGAGATGGGGAAAAGAAAGTATATTCAATACTAAGAAGTCTACCAGAGTGGAATGGGGGTAAGATAGCCTGGGTTAGAGGTACCCTCCCTTTTGAGTTAAATGGAGAGAATATCCAATTTAAAAATCCTTTGCCAGCGAAGATCCCGAGATTTCTTTTAGGGCTTCTTGGGTACTCTATAGAGCAAAGTCCGGATAATTTTAGAAACAGTTAGATATTTATCTCTAGACATAACAATGCATATATTTTCTCTGGTTATAAACCAGATACCACCGTAGAATTGTCTTTCAAATTCCCAGAAGGAGCTCCTATATTCTATAATTATGATACAGTTATAAAAGAGGGGACCTCTTCATATTGCATTTCTAAAGCTTTCCATGAAGAATGTAGGATCTTTGTGAAACAATTCTCTGGGAAAATAAAGTGTAGGCGTACTCTTAGACGTGAGTTTACTGAGGATGAGGTGGAAATTACCGGCTTAGAAAATGCTGAAATAACATTTTATCCGCCAGAGACTAAGTTAGAAAAAGTGCGAGTAAGTCCTAGGTGTAAGATAGAAATGTGTAGAGAGTTAAAGTTTATAAAAATAAAGAATGTGAAGGGTAGTATATTACTATCCTGGTAACATCAATTACTTTAGGAGGTGATAGTATGCCGATTTATCGGGATGCTGTATACGGTGGAGAAACAGTTACTCTTGAAAATCAATATTTAAGATTTGAAGTTCATAAACGTTTAACTGGTTGGGGATGGGGAGAGCTATTTGTAGCTGACAATAGTCAACAGTATAAGTTTATGGCAGTTTTAGAACATCTTGCCGAGGTAGATATATCAGGATTCCCTCATCCATTGAGGCTTGAGGCAAAGGAATACAAATTAGAGAAATCTAATGATAAGCAGGTACTTTCCTTTGAGGTAAGACCTCAACCAGTAGATCCCCCAAGTGAATATCTACCAAAAGATTCTATACTGCAAGGTACCGTCAGATTTATTTTGCCAAACGATAAACCAATAATTCATTACGAGATGTCTTTAAGAAGTGAATGCCTAATTTATCTTAATTACATTCGTGGTCCATGGTTACGTATCGGAGTAGATAGTTTTGGCATGAAGAAATATGATGCTATATTCCCCGGAATAGAATGGGTAGTAGATGATGAATGGTCAAGTGGTACTGATTGGTTCGAACATCCACAGGCTCTCCGAGTTGCTCCTCATCCATATAAAGTCGCTATACCTGTCATGGCTATCAGCTATGATGGAATTGGTATAGGACTTTCATGGAATCCAGAGGAATCTATTCTTACCCCATGGACTAGTATTAGATGTCCACAGCCAGTTTTCGCTACACCTAACTTTATAGATCGTAGAAGTCATCACTTATTAGGACTAATGTATCCAAGTGCTCGTTGGGGTACAGATGAAAATAATTTACATGCTAAGTCACCTATTCTAGTAAGAAGGGGAGTGACGTTTCCTCTTCATGCCCAAATTTCAGTCGTAAAGGGTACTAGCTTAGACGTGATTTTAGACTGGGTCAAACGTAATGCTCTACCTGATCCTGGTCCACCAAGATACAAGTGGGAAGAAGTACTAGATCGTATTGCAAAGGCTTATAATACCAATCTTTGGATTGAAGGAAAGGGCTGGGGGATTCGCGGAGAGGGTCAACCTGTTGTCCCTGATTTTATCTTGTATTACATTGAACATGGAACAGATCAAGAAGTTATTTCTGGTCTTAAAGAAAAAATCGCATGGTGTAAGAGTCAGAAGTTTAAAGTAACTAAGGAAGGGTCTGGTTCCTTGAGATATCCGTATCTCTCCAGACCATTAGACTGGATTTTAAATCATCCTGAAGATTCTCTTGAAATCGGGAATCAACTTCTCAAGATACAAACTCCAGAAGGTGATTTCCCCTTTGATCCATCTGGTAGACATTCTACCTTACTTCAGGATTGGGCTAATATGTGGCGTCCTTTAGGACATCTGGGGGATTCTGCTATAGACCTATGTTCAACTGCAAGCGCCTCGTTAATTCTTGCAGGGAGGAATACTGGAGAGTCCAAATTTATAGATGCTGCTAGGAAAACTTTAGAATTTGCTACAAAGTTTGAACGCCCTGAAGGGGGAGATTGGTGGGAAACACCTCTATCAAGTCCCAATTTACTCGCTGCTGGGCATGCTGCAATAGCCTACTATCTAGGTTATCAGGAATTTAATGATAAAAGATATCTGGAAAAAGCTATTCGTTGGATTCGAAGTATTATTCCTTTTACCCATTTATGGCAGCCAGAAGATATCCCTATGCTCTATAATACTAAGCCATGCTTCTGTAGCACCTCTTGGTTCTTAAGTGATTGGGTTTCCAAACATGTCCAATGGGAAGTTTTACAGATTTTTGCTAAGTCAGCCAAGATTGGTATTAATTGGGCAGAGCTTGATCCAGAGATAGATTGGGATAAGTTTCAAAAAGGGGTTACAACAGCTGTATTACGCTGGATGATAGATTCTAAAGATTCAGATTGGCTTACTCATTCTGAATATCCTTTAGAATTGATTAAAGACGGGAAGTGGGACACTTTATTCGCTGACACATTTGATCCTGTCAACAATACCTATGGTGGTGGACCAATTATGCCAGAACTAATTGCGGATAATGTTATAATTCTTTTAAAGAAAAACAGAGATAAAAAATCTGGGAGGTAAAGTTATGATCAAATCTAATGCGTACGGTGTAACCCCACAATGGTTAGATGAACATTATAATAGTATTGTATCTGCTTGCCATAAGCAGAATATTACACATATTGGTATCACTACATCTATCACTGGTAAACTATTAACCTCTCCAGAAAAACTTAGAGAACTAAAAGAGAGATTAATTAATGATGGTATCACATGCTGGGCTGAGATAGTTTCTATCGGACATCCTGCTATGGGAAAATATTACGATCCTTTAGGTAGGCCTCCTACGCCAG
>JBMFMV010000101.1:0-4193 GCA_049970495.1 bacterium | reverse complement strand
AGTGAGGTAGAATTGGCTTATCGTCTTACTAGTGTTCCTATTATAGCTATTACCGGGACAAATGGTAAGACAACTACTACATCATTAACTGCCCAGATTTTATCTACGGAAAAGGATGTAAGATTAGCGGGCAATATTGGTATTCCATTTATAGAGGAGGCATTTACCTCTAAACCAGAGTACTTTGTCTTAGAGGTGAGTAGTTTTCAGCTTCAAGGGATTAGATCCTTTCGGCCTAAAATAGGGGTATTACTCAATATTGCAAGTGACCATCTTAACTGGCACAATACTATGGAAGAATATATAGAGGCAAAAAAGAATCTGTTTGCTAATCAAGGTGAAGAAGATATATTAATCTATAATAGAGATGACAGGAATGTTGTAGAGGCGGTAAAGACAGCTAAAAGTAGAAAGATTTCTTTCTCCCTTGAAGATATAAATAGGAGTGATATATATATAAAAGATAATAGTATAAGGTTTAGATTACCAGAGTTTGACAAAATCTCTATTCCTATAGATAAAATAAAGCTTATAGGCAAACATAATATTGCCAATGTAATGTGTGCTAGCACAGTTGGATTATTGTGTGGCATTACTGTAGACAATCTATTGAAAATAGTAGAGTCTTTTACCCCATATCCTCACACTTTAGAAAGATTCCTTGAGTACGATGGACTTACATTCATAGATGACTCTAAAGCTACTAATCCTCATGCTACTGTAAGTGCATTGAGAAGTATTAGCGGTAATAAAGTACTCATCTTAGGTGGACAGGATAAAGGTATGGATTTTACAGAATTACTTAATGAGTTAAAAATATCTAATGTGAGACATGTATGTCTTATAGGTGAAACTAAAGATAAATTCAAAGACCTCTTGCTCAGTGGAAGAATCAGAAATTTTTCTGTTCATAATTCTTTAGAGGAAGCAGTTATGGCTGCTATAGATTCAGCAGAAAAAGGGGATTTTATTCTTTTTAGTCCTGCTTGTGCTAGTTTTGATATGTTCAAAAATTATGTTGAGAGAGGAGAGAGATTTAAAGAGATTGTCTATAGATGGAAAAATAGTAAGGGTTAATACTGAAATAGATTGGATTCTTCTATTTAGCTCTTTATTGCTTCTTATACTAGGACTTATAGCCCTCTACTCTATAGAAAGAATTCAAATGGTAACTATGGGATATTCAAATGTATCCTTTAAATCTCAAGTGCTATACTCTACACTAGGAGTTATCTGTGGCTTAATAGCTTATAGACTGCATTTGAGATTTATACGTGTATTTGCACCTTATTTTCTATATATCTCTCTATTTCTCCTCATAATTACTCTATTCTTTGGTACTTCTGTTAAAGGTGGCGTTAGATGGTTATATATAGGAGGTATATCTATTCAGGCAAGCGATATAGCTAGATTAGCCCTTATAATCTATATAAGTTATATATTTTCAAAAAAGCAGATAGGTTGGAATTTCTATACACTTACAACTTTAATAATCATATGTATCTTTACCTACCTTACCCTGTGTCAACCTGATTATGGAAGTGCCATGATAACCTTTTTGGTTGGACTGTTGATGATGTTTTTAGTAGGGATGCCATCAATATTATTTTCTCTAGTCTTTATAATCTCTACATTCCTCGGCTATAGACTTATATTTGAAGCCTCATATAGGGAGAGAAGGTTTTTGGCATTCCTTGATCCATGGAAAGACCCATATGGAGATGGTTATCAATATATACAAGCATTAAAAGCTTTTACTAGGGGAGGAATTTTGGGAGTAGGTCTTGGTATGGGGCAACAAAAATTAAATGTGCTCCCTGAAGTTCATACAGATCTTATTCTTGCACACATAGGAGAAGAATTAGGTTTAATTGTAACTATTTTTGTGATTCTTCTGTATATACTTATATGTATAAGAATGTTTAAGATAGCCTTAGTTTGTCCTTTTAAATTTTCTAGATTAGTAGTCTTGGGTTTTGCTTTGAGTCTGACTATTCAGGCGATGATAAATATTGGTGGAGAGATAAAATTATTACCATTAACAGGAGTTCCTCTTCCATTACTCAGTTCAGGCGGTACATCTAGAGTAGTCTCTCTTTTTATGATAGGTTATGCTTTAGGAGTATCTAGGTATAAATCGGAGGCGTTGAATACATGAATAGAGTGCTTATTACAGCAGGAGGTAGTGGAGGACATTTATATCCTGCATTAGCAGTAGCTGATATATTTCTAGAGAAGGGATTTCAAGTCTATCTTTTAACTAGTAAAAAGAGACCAGCTAATATCAAGTTTAATAGTAATATAAAAATTATTGAAGGTTTCTCTGTAGGTTGGAATAGAAGTCTTACCGGTATATTTGTAACTTCCTGGAGCCTACTTAAAGACTTTATCCTCTCTTTTAAGATATTATCTGAGCTTAAGCCCATCTTAGTCTTAGGGATGGGCGGTTATGTATCTATAGCCCCTATCTTAACAGCATTTATATTTGGTATACCAAGAGCAATCCACGAACAAAATATAATTCCAGGCTTGGCTAACAGGTTTTTAGCACCATTTGTGAATAAGATATTCATTTCTTTCCCTAATACTAATTTTGGTGCTGTACAGTCAAAGACTGTATATACTGGGCTTCCTTTGAGGAAAGAACTCTATAACACTAGACATTTCAATCATGATGTGTTTACAGTGTTGGTTATGGGTGGAAGTCAAGGGGCTAGAATTATAAATGATACAATTATAGAGATTGTAGAAAGGAAATTAATAAAGGATGTAAAATTTATACATATTACTGGGGCTAGAGATTTTGATAGATTAAAGGAGAGGATTGAAAGACTTAAATCTCAAAATTATGAAGTTTATAGTTATAGAGAAGATGTATGGGTTCTGTACGAAAAGGCAGATTTAGTAATATCTAGAGCAGGAGCAGGATCAGTTGTAGAATTGGCTACTGTAGGTCTTCCTGCTATTTTAATTCCATATAAAGGAGCAGAAGGACATCAGTATTTGAATGCTAAATGGTTTGTAGATAATGGAAGAGGGGTTATTATTGATCAAAGCCAACTTTCACCTAACTATCTAGCTGAGAGGATTCAAGAGTTTAGATCAATGAACAGGACAGAAATAATGTTAAATTGTGAAAAGGTCTTAGATCTACCGAAGGCGAGTTATAAATTGGTAGAAGAAACACTAAAAATGGTAGGAGGCTAATATGGTGGAAATAAATATTAAAGATAAGCTTTATTTTATTGGTATTGGTGGTTATGGAATGAGTGGCATAGCTCAGATATTACATGAACTTGGCTATAATGTAAAGGGTTCTGATATAAAGAAAAGCGAAACCATAGAGAGGTTAGTTAATTTAGGAATTCCAATTTATATCGGACATGACCCTATGAATATAGGGGATTCAACTGTGGTAGTTGTATCTAGTGCAGTGCATAATGATAATCCTGAACTTATGGAGGCAAGAAGGAGAAATCTGCCGATATTTCAAAGAGGAGAAATGTTAGCCTATCTTATGAGTAAGAAACGAAGTATAGGTGTAGCAGGTGCTCATGGTAAGACAACCGTTACCTCTATGATTGATAGAATCTTAGAAATTGGTGGGCTCGACCCAACAATAATAGTGGGAGGAGAAGTAACCGACATAGGTGGCACAGCTAGACTTGGGAAAGGGGATATACTAGTAGCAGAGACTGATGAGAGTGATGGTTCTTTCCTAAAACTCTTCCCTAATATTGAAGTAATAACCAATGTTGATAATGACCATTTAGACTACTACAAGGATATAGAGAATATAAAAAAAGCCTTTATTCAATTTACTACTCAGGCAAAGGAGGCAGTATTTGTCTGCGGAGATGACCAATTTTTGAGGGATATCTTAATAAAGAAGGAAAAGATTACTTATGGCTTAGGTGATAATAATTTCTACTCTGCCAAAGATATTATACTAACAGAAAAGGGAAGTAGATTTGATGTACTAAAAGATGGTAAGAGTGTAGGTACAATAGAACTCTCTGTCCCTGGATTACATAATGTTAAGAATGCGTTAGGGGCAATAGCAGTTGCAGATTGGCTCGGAGTCTCATGGGAATCTATCTCTAAAGGGTTAAAATTGTTTAGAGGGGTAAATAGAAGACTTCAAGTCTGTGATACTATTGGAAATTCTATAATCATAGAGTATTATGCCCATC
>JBMFMV010000100.1:0-4396 GCA_049970495.1 bacterium | reverse complement strand
CCTGAAGGGACATTTACAAATATTGCGTCTAGGAGTTCAGTAAGCTTTGGTTTTACTTCGTCTACTGTAAGGTTTGTAAGTATAAGCCTTGTCCCGCAGTTTATGTCATATCCAACCCCTCCGGGAGAGATCACCCCGTCTTCTACCCTAGTAGCTGCAACTCCTCCGATAGGAAAGCCATATCCCCAGTGTATATCAGGCATAGCTAGAGAATACTTTACTATCCCAGGTAAGGTGGCAACATTTGCTACTTGTTCCGGTGATTGATCTTGACATACCGCTTCAATCATCTCTCTATCAGCATATATAATACCAGGAACTAACATCTCTTTTTTATATTCTTTGGGAATCTCATATCTGTAGTCATCAAGTTTTTTGAGTAACCCAGACCACTTTTCACTCATAGAATCATCACCCCTTTTCAATTATAGCATAGTAAATAATAACTTTTTACCCTTTTCTCTGATATACTATACTTAAGAAGAAATTTCTAGAAATTTATTAGGAGGGAACCTTATGAAATTTTCTGAGTTAGCTGATTATTTTGAAAGGTTAGAAGCTACCACTAAGAGAAATGAAATGGTAGCTTTATTGGCTGAGTTATTTAAATCCCTATCCCCTCAAGAAGTAGAAAAGGTTGCCTATCTATGTCAGGAGCGACTAGTTCCTAACTATGAAAAGATAGAATTTGGTATGAGTGAAAAGCTTGTAGCCAAATCTTTAGCTAAGGTATTAGCAAAAGATGAAGAAGAGGTTTGGACTTTGTACAAAGAGATTGGAGATTTGGGGCTTTTGGCTCAGAGACATATTGGGGAGGGTAAAGGAGAGCTTGAAATCTTAGAGGTTTACGATAGACTTATGGAGATTGCCACTACAATGGGAAAGGGCTCAATTGAAAAGAAGACCTATAAATTGGCTGAATTATTTTCCCATGTATCTGGCAAAGAAGCTAAGTATATAAGCAGAATAGTTCTAGGAAGACTAAGACTTGGAATAGGAGACCCTACCATATTAGATGCCTTTTCATATGCATACTCTGGTGATAAGAGTCTAAGGCCTATAATTGAAAGGGCTTATAACCTTTGCTCAGATCTAGGTTTAGTAGGTTTTACCCTCTTTAGCAAGGGGTTAGATGCCCTTAGAGATTTTAAGGTTCAGGTTGGAAAACCAATAAGGATGGCTCTAGCAGAAAGGCTACCTTCTGCAGAGGAGATTATATCTAAGATAGGAAGATGTTCTGTGGAGCCTAAGTTTGACGGATTTAGATGCCAAATTCATAAGGATGGAGATAAGATAAAGATATTTTCAAGGAATTTAGAAGATAATACGGAAATGTTTCCTGATTTAGTTGAGGGAGCTAAGAAGCAGATAGGTGCAGAAAAGGCCATAATAGAAGGAGAGGCTTTGGCTTTTAACGAAGAGGCTCAAGAATTCTTTCCGTTCCAAGTAACTGTTCAGAGGAAGAGAAAGTATGCAATAGAAGCTATGATGACTGATTTACCCCTAAAATTGTTTGCCTTTGACCTTTTGTATGTGGATGGAGAAGATTATACATCCAAACCTTACATAGAAAGAAGGGAAAAATTAAAGAGTTTGATCCTTCCCGGGGATGTCATTATGATTGCTGATTCTATTATAACTGAAGACCCCAAGGAACTAAATATCTTCTTTGAGAATGCTATAGGTAGCGGACTAGAAGGAATAGTAGCCAAGAGATTAGATGCTCCTTATCAGGCTGGAGCTAGAAATTTCAATTGGATAAAACTTAAGCGAAGTTATAGGGGAGAGCTTAGTGATACTGTAGATTTGGTTATTCTTGGGTACTATGCAGGTAGAGGGGCAAGGGCCAAATTGGGTATAGGCTCTCTGTTAGCAGGTGTATACGATCCAGAGAGTGATACTTTTAAGACTGTAGCAAAAATAGGTTCTGGTCTTAGTGAGGATGAGTGGGTTAAGATGAAAGGACTTTTAGACGAGATAAAGGTTGATAAGAAACCTCAGAGAGTAGTTTCTATCCTAGAACCGGATGTCTGGGTAGAGCCTAGATATGTCGTAGAAGTAAAAGCTGATGAGATTACTAGGAGCCCGATTCATACAACAGGGAAGGATAGTGAAGAATTAGGTTATGCACTGAGATTTCCTAGAGTAGAGCGCTTCGTAAGAATAGATAGAAGACCTGAAGACGCTACTACTGTTAAGGAGATACTAGAGATGTATAATATGCAGAAAAAAGTAGAGGTAAAGGAGTGATCTATGTCGAGTAGATTTTTGAGAAAAGCTCTGACTTCGTTTTCTCCTTATTCTGTTATTTATTCTCTAGACCTTATAAAGCTTGATGCTAATGAGAATCCGTTTGAATTACCAGATGAGGTAAAAGAAAGGATAAAAGCAGAATTTGAAGCTTTACCACTTAGAATCTATCCTGATCCTATAGCATTAGATCTGAGAAGATGTATAGCTTCTTTTCTAGGCATAGAAGGGATAGATGAAAGACATATAGCTGTGGGAAATGGATCTGATGAGATTCTACAATACATATTTTTTGCATTCCTTGATAGAGAAGACTTAGTAGTTTATCCTAACCTCTCTTTTGAGATGTTTTCGATTCTTTCACAGATAGCGGGGGTTAGAGATATAAAATTGGATTTGAATGAATCGTTAGAGTTAGATTCATCTTCTGTTATTGAAGCCCTACATGCTTATAAGCCTAAATTATTACTCTTATGTAGGCCTAATAACCCAACTGGCTGGTCTATGCCTAAAAAGGAATTACTTACTGTACTAGAGATATCTAAAGGAACTAATACCTTGGTGGTTATAGATGAGGCTTATGGCGAATTTATGGGAGAAAGTTTGTCTTATTTAGTAAAGGACTATGATAATCTTATTGTCCTTAAGACATTTTCTAAGGCTTTCTCTCTAGCAGGTCTAAGACTTGGTTATGGAATTTCTAATGAAGAGATTATAAAAGACCTAATGTCAATCAAACTTCCATATAATGTAAATGTCTTTACACAGATGGTAGGCAGGATTGCGTTAGAGTATAAGGATTTAATCCTTTCAAGAATAAAATTTATTATAGATGAAAGAGAGAGAGTCTATAAGAAGCTCTTGAATCTTTCTAAAGTAAGGGTGTTTCCTTCTACTGCAAACTTCCTATTTTTTTATTGTAATGAGGAAAATTTAATGGATAGATTACTTTCATACGGAATTAAGATAAGAAGGTTCGAACCCAAACATCCTTTATTGAGGAATGCTTATAGAGTCACCATAGGAAAGAAGGAAGAAAATGACCAATTTATACGTGCTATGGAGGAGATACTAAATTGAAACCAGAAATTATAGTATTTGATATTGATGGAGTTTTAATAGATACATCTAAGTCTTTTAGAGTTGCTGTTTCTAGAACTGTTCAATACTATATGACAAAGGTTTTGGGGTATATAGATACAGGAATACTTATACAACCAGAAGAGGTACAGTTATTTAAGCTGGCTGGTGGCTTTAATGATGATTGGATATTATCACAATCTGCTATACTTTTCTTTATTTATAAGGCATTAAAATCTAGATTTAAAGACACCAATTCTATACGATTGTCTCCCCCTAGTCTTGCCGAATTCACCAAGGCTATATCTTATGAGGGGGATGGTCTAAGTAAGACAAGAAATTATCTTGTTAGTCTAGATGGTAATATTTTTTACAAAGCAGAGGAAAAGTTTGACAAGAAGTTTATAATCAGAATATTTCAAGAGATATATGCTGGGTCAAAATATGTTAAAAGACTCTATGGAACTGAGCCTATTTTAGGAACAGAGGAAGGCTTGTGGAGAAATGAGGAAGTAATTCTAGATAAAACCCTTCTCCCGGAAGATATTTTTTACGGGATATATACAGGTAGGACAGCATCCGAAACTGAATTGGCTTTAGAGTTATTAAAACTAGAGATACCCCCTCAGGCTATTGTCACTATGAGTTCTTCTATAGTAAAGCCTAATCCTAGGGGACTTGAGATAATAAGAGAGTATTACAAGAAAAATATATTAGCTTTTGTTGGTGATTCTATGGATGATGTATTAACTGCAATAAATGCTGATGCCATTCCGGTTGCCATAGCCAAAGATGATTTCTCTAAGGAGAGATTCTCCCATTACACTGAGCTGGTCTTTAATAGTGTAAATGAGTATCTAAAGCACATTAGAGGAGTTAGGCTATAATTTTAACTTATAAAAAAGTTATAAATGGTATTGACAACTTTTTTATAATATGCTATTATATTTACCGTAAAAATGCTATGAACAAGAATAAGGAGCCAGTTTACTTAATAAGTGTAACTGCAAGGCTCCTAGGGGTTCATCCGAGGACCTTGCGGATATACGAGGAGTGGGGCTTAGTA
>JBMFMV010000099.1:0-4432 GCA_049970495.1 bacterium | reverse complement strand
CTAAAACCCTACAGTCGGAAAAATTCCCTGAATCAAGATGGATGTGGATCAATAAAAGGATTAAAAGAATCCCAACCCCTTATTATGGTTTTGAAACGGTCGAATTTGTTGGTGGTCATGTAAGCTATGTATTTGGGGATTATCTAAATTGGCTTAAAGAAAATTACCCAGGTTCAGAGAAGCTACTTCTGCAGGAAAATGCATTAGAAAGGCCTAGTGGAGCAGACCAATGCTATAAAATGTCTTTGCCTGAAGAGCTACATTATAATAGTTGGATAGCAAATCGTGCAATAGAATTTTTAGAAAGGGCTAAAGAAGATTCTAGACCCTTCTTTTTATGGTGTTCTTTTCCTGATCCACATCATCCTTATAGTGTTCCTGCTCCCTGGTGTTATATGTATGATCCGAAGGATATCCCTTTGCCCATAAGAAGAGAAGGAGAATTAGAAGACTTACCTCCTTTCTATAGAAAGATCTACGAAGAAGGAGCTCCCTTAGTAAGTGGTCTTTTAGGACCCTCTAAAATGCCAGATAAGCATATAAGGGAGATTATTGCCTTAACCTATGGAATGATAAGCTTTGTAGATAATGAGATAGGAAGAATTATGAAAAGATTAGGAGAACTTGGTTTAAATGAAGATACAATAGTTATATTTATGTCCGATCATGGGGACATGATGGGGGACCATTGGATGATTAGGAAAGGCCCATTCCATTTTGAGGGACTTCTTAGAATTCCATTTATATGGAGCTTTCCTAGACATTTCCCTGAAGGAAAAGTTGTTAGAAGTTTAGTAAGTCAAATAGATTTTGCACCAACTATTTTAGATTTGTGTAATGTTCCTATTCCCGAAGGAGAAGTCCCTAAAGAGCCAGAGGCTCCTAATATGCTTCCACCATGGCCAGGTAAGTCTATTAGAAAAATTCTTGAAGGGGAGACAGACAAAGTAAATGACTATGTGATAGTAGAGAATGATGAAGATTATTTAGGATTAAGACTAAGAACTTTCATTACTGACAGATATAAAATAACTGTATATCAAGGACAGGATTATGGAGAGCTATTTGATCTTAAGGAGGACCCTCAGGAACTATTTAATCTTTGGTGGAAACCCGAGTATCAAGATATAAAGAGGAGTCTGATTTTACAGTTTATAGATGCATATATATCGCAAGATAGTACTTTACCAAGGCGTCTGTGTCATGCTTAAAAGATCATGCTCATCCTTGCAGGATAGGTATCTTATCTGTCCGTTTGAGAAGATTTTAACGATGCTAATATATAAATCACAATATAAAATCATAAAAAATTCTAACTAGGAGGATTCTATGGGAATAGGAGATGATATAAGGTCTAAATTAGAATTGGCCCTTTCTATCTTTACCGTATTTTTTAAGATAGGGGCGTTTACTTGGGGGGGAGGTTATGCTATGCTTCCTCTTATAAAGAGTGAGGTAGTAGAGAAGAAGAATTGGCTTACCTCAGAAGACTTTATAGATGGGATAGCTATATCTCAAAGTCTACCTGGTCCGATTGCTATAAATACCGCTACCTTTGTCGGATATAAGCTTTGTGGAATATTTGGTTCAATAGTGGCTTTAGCTGGAGCTATACTCCCTTCCTTTCTTTCTATACTAATCATAGCTATGTTCTTTTTGAGATTTCGGGAGTTTAAAGTGGTGCAAAATTTCTTTAAGGGAGCAAATCCTGCTATTATTGCTCTCATTGTAAGTGCTGTGATAGATATAGGGAAAAGTGCCTTAAAGAGATACAGAGAAATCATAATCTCTTTAATTTTATTCTTCTTACTTATCTATTTTAGAATACATCCGATACTAGCTATATTAACATCAGGTATACTAGGGATAATTTTAAGAGGAAGAAATGATTCTGTTTAGGCTTTTTTTAGCATTTGCACAGATAGGCCTTTTTGCTTTTGGGGGTGGATATGCGATACTTCCCCTTATAGAGAAGGAGATAGTTAATAATCTGCATTGGCTTACCCATAAAGAATTTTTAGAGGTAGTCACTATCTCTCAGCTTACACCTGGACCTATAGCTATTAATGCTGCTACGTTTGTTGGTTATAAGGTAGGTGGAATTATAGGTTCTGCTGTTGCTACCATTTCTGTCTGTCTTCCTCCTATAATACTTGTTCTTATTGTGGTTAGATTCTTAAAAAGGTTTGAAACAAATCTCTTGGTAAATAGTGCGCTAAAGGGTTTAAGACCAGCTGTAGTAGCCTTGATTGCTTCTGCGGCTTATTCCTTGATAAAGGGTGGAGGAATTAATGAGGTAAAAGGTTTGATTATCGGTATAGTAAGCTTTATCATATTAAGAACCAAGAAGTTAGACCCTATTTTAATACTTATCATAGCTGGAATTGTGGGAATAATTTTGTATTCTTAAAATACTTTTAGTGGAGGTAGAAAATTTTATGAGGACAATTTTTGAGATTAATAATCAACCTTTCTTTCCTTTAGGTGGGCAGGTTCATAATTCTAGTGCCTACACCATAGAGGAGTTAGAAACGGCTTGGAAATCGTTAAAAGAGATAAATGCTAATACTGCTGAAATCCCAATATACTGGGAGCTTATAGAGCCGGAAGAAGGCTGTTTTAACTTTTCTATAGTAGATCAGATAATAGAGACTGCAAGAAGCTATAATCTGAAACTCATATTACTTTGGTTTGGTACATGGAAGAATGGAACAATGAAGTATGTACCTTCCTGGATAAAGAATAATCCAAGGAGATTCAAGAGAGTGATTACTAGAGAAGGGGTATCTACTTCTGTCCTTTCATCACACTGCAAAGATAACCTAAATGCTGATGTGAAAGCATTCTCAGCATTAATGGAGCATATAAAAAGTATAGATGAAAAGCATCATACAGTAATTGCAATTCAAGTAGAAAATGAACCAGGTATTATGGGCGGGGCAAAGAGAGATTATAGCGAAGAAGCAGAAAGAGAGTTTCAAAGTCTAGCGCCTGAAGACTTGATTAGGTCTATAAAGGATAGTCCTAATAGTGTAGTACATGATATATGGAAGGAAAATGGAGCTAGAGATAATGGCTCCTGGCAGGAACTATTTGGATATGATGGGGAAGAGATTTTTACTGCTTGGAGTATAGCTAGGTATATAGATAGAATAGCTAAAGAGGGGAAAAGAATTTACAATATTCCTATGTATGTAAATGTCTGGCTGGCTACTGAGTGGGATATCCCTGGAGTAAATTACCCCTCTGGTGGAGCGGTTCCCAAAGTGTTAGATATATGGAAGTGGACGGTAAAGGATATAGATTTGATTGCTCCAGACATCTATGTGCGTGATCATAAGAGTTACTGTAGTTTTTGTAGTCTCTATAATCGTAAAGATAACTTACTATTTATCCCAGAATCATCTATAGATGAAAGTAACTCACTCAATATGTTTCGAGCCATTGCTGATTATAGTGCAATCGGATTTCATATATTTGGTATAGAAAGTATTTTAGATAAAGATGGGTTAGTAAAACCTTTAGCCAAGCCCATAGTAAATAGCTTTAAGGCATTATCTTCCGCATTACCTCTTATTGTTAAATATCAAGGTACTGGTAGGATTCATTCTGTTATACAAGAAGAATATATGGCTGAGCAAAAGTTAGATCTAGAAAGATATGTTGGTTTTGTTAGATTTTTCCAATTAGACCCGCATACACATCAAATCGATCCTAGTATTGGATTCTTAGATTTTCGCTACAGAGACAAGATAAAAGAAGAAAGGGGAAGAGGATTAGTAATCCAAGCCAATGAAAGAGAATTCTATGTGTTAGGCGGAGGTTTTAGACTTCTATTATATAGAAAGGATATGATTAGATCTCCATTATCTGTTTTTTATAGTAATGATTTTATAAAATCAAGAGATATAAATTATCTGTCTGTAGAGGAAGGTTTCTTTAATACCAATGGGGACTGGGTTGTAACAAGAAAAAGAAATGGGGATGAAAGTGATTTTGGTGTGTGGGTCCATCCTGATGTAGGAGTAGTAAGAGTTGTGATGGCAGAAGAATAAATAGGAGGGACTATGAGTAAGATTAGAGAAATTAATTTTACTGTTAAAGAATACAGATATAAGAGACCCTTCTGTATTGCATTTAGTTCTGTTTCTCAGACAGAGAATATCGAGATAGAAGTAATTACTGATAATGGCATCATAGGGTACGGAGAATCCGCTCCTTCATTTAGGATAAGTGGAGAGACCCCTGAAGTTATATTATCTTTAGAATCAAAAGTTAAAGAGATGATTCTGAATAAGGATATTAGACGTTATAGAGAGATTTTTAACATTACAGACAAGTTTATATCTTCTCCTAGCCTCAGAGCAGGAGTACAGTTTGCGGTAATTGATGCATTTTGTAAGGAATGTGGGATTGGAGTATGGGAGTTCTT
>JBMFMV010000098.1:0-4489 GCA_049970495.1 bacterium | reverse complement strand
CTAGTTGCCTCATTTGAGGAAGGGTAAGATTTTAAAAGATTAAAGACTCAAAATCTAGAAAGGAGGATTTTGGATGAGAAGATTTCTTATAGGATTAATAGTTTTAAGCTTAGTAATCAGTCTTTTTGCCGGTTTTAGTGGTATTTCATTTGCCCAGAAGAGGAAGTTCAATGAAGCTCCGATGCTACAAGAATTAGTAAAGCAGGGTAAACTTCCACCAGTAGAAGAGAGACTTCCAGAGAATCCATTTGTCGTTGGACCTGGCGTACTAATTCCAAGGAAAGACCTTCCCGATTGGAAGGTTGGAAAATATGGTGGAGTTATAAGAACTGCTCACTCTGTTGCTGATTGGGCTCCTGATGTGTTTGTTATGAATAATGAGCCTTTACTCTGTGCCCCTGGGATTGGAACTCAAGGTATTAGAGGTAATATAGTTGAGAGCTTTGATGTTAAAGAGAACAGAGTATTTACCTTTAAGTTAAGAAAAGGCTTAAAGTGGTCTGATGGGCATCCAGTAACTACAGAGGACATAAGATTTACATATGAAGATGTATTATTAAACGAGAAACTTACTCCAGTATTTCCAGCTAGGTTTAGAGTTGGTTATAGCATAAAAGGAGAACCGATGAAGTTAGAGATACTTGACGAATATACTTTTAGAGTCACCTTCCCTAAACCTTACGGTGGTTTCTTAAGAAACCTTACTATCGAAAGTTGGGTTGGATACACAGAGTTGTTAAAGCCTTCTCATTATCTAAAGCAGTTCCATGTAAAATATACACCTATTGAAAAGCTAAAGCCGCTTCTAGAAAAGGAAGGATTCAAGGATGAATGGTGGCAGTTATTCCATCTAAAAGATTTTACCAATTGGGAACAAACCCAGGCAAAGAGTATCGGATTCCCTAGACTTACTCCTTGGTTATTGGTAAAAGCAGCTGGTGGTGTTTATGAATATGAAAGGAATCCTTACTACTTCAAGGTAGATACGGCAGGGAATCAGCTTCCCTACATCGATAAGATAATTTCTACCCAGGTACAAGATGTAGAAATGGTCAATATGAGGGTCCTAACTGGTGACGTTGACTTCCTAAGAGAGAGTACTGCCCTTGTAAAGGTTCCTCTATATAAGCAGGCTGAGGAGAAGGCTGGAATTAGAGTTGTTCTCCTTGATATGCATGTAGACTCTAGTGCACTGTTTCTTAACCTTACCTATAAAGATCCTGTATGGCGTAAGATTGTTGGTGATGTAAGATTTAGAAAGGCTGTAAGTCTAGCTATAAACCGTAAGGAGATAATTGATAGCGTCTATTATGGTTATGCATCCTTCCCAGAGACAGTTCCAAGCGCCTACAATGTTGCCGAAGCTAATAAGCTCTTAGATCAGGTTGGTCTTTCAAAGAAAGACTCTGAAGGGTTTAGATTAAGACCAGATGGTAAGAGATTTGAGATACTTATTGAATGCGGAGCAGAGGCTCCGGATCTACTTCCAGTAGGAGAGCTGATTACTGAACATCTAAAAGCTGTAGGAATTAAGGCTACACTGAAGAGGATAGATCCACAGCTAAGAGGTCAGCGTTGGGCTGCAAACGAGATGCAAGCTATGGTAATGTGGTGCCATGACCAAGGTTGGAACAATGGATGGACCTCTGGAGCTATAGCTGCACCTGAGTGGAGTAGATGGGTTAATACAGAAGGTAAGGAAGGAGAAGAGCCTCCTGCTTGGGCTAAGAAAGCTTGGGATCTAGATAAGAGAAGATGGGAAAGTGTCACTGGTTCTGATGAGTACAATAGACTCTGGAGAGAAGGGCTTAACTGGCACAAGCAATATTTACCACTTATTACTATAGTAGAAAAGGTTAAATATCCGATGATAGTATCTGCTAGGATGGGCAATATACCTCGTTCTGGATTTGCAATTGCAGCAAACTTTAGTGCAGAACAGTTCTTCTATGAGAAGTAATAATTAGTTAAAAATTGCCGGCTACTAGAGATCTAGTAGCCGGTTAACTTTTTAACATACTAACTTAAGGAGGAATAGAAGGATATGTTAGGATATATTGTCTATAGGATAGCGATAGCGATTCCGCTCTTATTAATCCTATCGGTAGTTTCTTTTATTATTATTCAGCTTCCGCCAGGGGATTATCTTACTGTTTACCTGAATAATCTAAGACTCTCTGGTATTCAGCTTAATGAAGACGAAGTTACTAGATTAAAAGAGTTATACGGATTAGATAAACCTTTGTACATGCAGTATGTTATATGGATAACAAATTTTGTCAGAGGGAATCTTGGTAGATCATTCCAGTGGAACCGTCCTGTAAATGAGCTTTTGGCAGAACGTGTTCCGATGACTGTAGTAATCTCTATTTTGACCACCATCTTTGTATGGATTGTGGCAATCCCTATCGGTATCTATTCTGCTCTGCGGCAGTATTCCGTCTTTGATTATACCTTTACCTTTATAGGTTACATAGGGCTTTCAATGCCTGGATTTCTTCTAGCTTTGATCTTAATGTGGTTCCTATTTACTAAGTTTGGTTTTAGTATGCCTGGTCTTTTTTCTCCAGAATATGCTACTGCCCCGTGGAGTTTTGCAAAGCTATTAGATATGCTTAAGCACATCTGGTTCCCTATAATTATTATTGGTATGTCTGGTACTGCTGGTCTTATCCGTACTATGAGAGGTAATCTATTAGATGAACTTAGAAAGCAGTATGTTATAACTGCTCGTGCCAAAGGTCTTCCAGAGAGAAAGCTTGTATTCAAGTATCCTGTAAGGATAGCTATTAATCCTATGATAAGTACAATCGGATGGATGTTTCCTGGTATAGTATCAGGGGAGACTCTAGTCTCTATAGTATTGAATATACAGACGGTTGGACCAATATTCTTAAGAGCAGTAATGTCACAGGATATGTATCTAGCTGGGAGCATAACTTTAATACTGAGTATTCTTACCGTTATAGGTATGTTAGTATCTGACATATTACTAGCATGGGCTGATCCAAGGATAAGATACGGAGGTATAGAAGAATGAGTAATATGAAGAATAATCCTAATGGTACTAGCATCTATGAAGAAGAGGTAAGCAGAGAAGAGAAGATATACTATGCTTCACAGTGGCAGTTGATATGGTGGAAGTTTAGGAGACACAAATTGGCTATAGTAGGAGGGATTGTCCTATTCTTATTATATTTATCTGCTATCTTCTGTGAATTTCTTGCTCCTTACAGCCCGACAACTAGGTTTGAAGGTTATCAGAATGCCTCGCCTACGAGGATTCACATCTTAGAGGATGGAAAGTTACAGAAGCCTTTTATATATGGGTTAAAAAAGGAATTGAATATGAAGACATTTCAGTGGGAATTTAAAGAGGACAAAACAAAGAAGTATTATGTCAAATTTTTGAGTAAAGGTGAACCATACAAACTTTGGGGTATTTTTAAAGCTGATAGACATCTATTTACTGTTGATGAGCATCCTATATTTCCTTTTGGTGCTGATAATATGGGTAGATGCCTATTCTCTAGGACTTTATATGGAGCGCGAATATCTCTATCTATAGGACTAGTCGGTGTATTTTTGAGTTTCTTCCTGGGCATTATGATAGGTGGGGTCTCTGGATATTTTGGTGGCACTGTAGATATGACTATTCAGAGGATTATAGAATTTCTCAGTTCTATTCCAACAATTCCCCTCTGGATGTCCCTTTCTGCTGCTCTACCGAAAGACTGGCCAGTTATAAAGTTATATTTTGCTATAACTATTATACTTTCTATAATCGGTTGGACAGGTTTAGCTAGGGTTGTTAGAGGAAAATTATTGGCTCTTAGGGAAGAAGATTTTACTATGGCAGCTAGGCTTGCTGGTGCTAGCGAATGGAGAATAATAACTAGGCATCTCTTACCTTCCTTTACCAGTCATTTGATAGTCTCTATTACACTGTCTATTCCAAATATGATCCTTGGTGAAACTGCCCTAAGCTTTTTGGGATTAGGAATGCAGCCTCCAGCGGTTAGTTGGGGAGTTTTATTACAGGATGCTCAGAATATAGCAGCCGTAGCTTTATATCCATGGAAGTTACTGCCCTCTGTATTTGTAATACTGACTGTTTTGGCTTTTAATTTCTTAGGGGATGGACTGCGTGACGCAGCAGACCCATATGCAAGATAGGGGAGGAAGATTATGGAGAAGAAGAATGATCAACAAGTATTACTAGAAGTCAAAAATCTTAAGACTTACTTTTTCTATGATGAGGGGACGGTTAAGGCTATAGATGGAATAAACTTTAGGATTTTGAAAGGTAAAACCCTAGGTGTAGTAGGGGAGTCAGGCTGTGGTAAGAGTGTAACAGCCCAGTCTATCCTAAGGATACTTGGACCAAGAGGAGAGATAGTAGAAGGGGAGATACTACTACATAGAGATGGGGAGACGATAGACCTAACAAAGCTAGACCCACAAGGGGAAGAGATAAGAAAAATAAGAG
>JBMFMV010000097.1:0-4589 GCA_049970495.1 bacterium | reverse complement strand
TGAGCATTGATAAATTCTGACCCGTTATCTGAATGTATCTTTTCTACCTTCATTGGCATAGACTCTATTATATTCTTTAATGCCTCTTTAGTCCAAATCATTGCTTTATTTTTTAATACTCTTAACTCTGTCCATCCTGTATTTATCTCTGTAGCTGTAAGGGTGTAGAGAAAATCTCCTTTACCAGATGCCCCTGAGTGATGTACTAGATCTATCTCTATATATCCTAGTATCTTAGGTTTATCAAACCAAGTCTCTACTTCTATAGACCTTTTCAGGTTTGAGCTGAATGGATTCCTCTTGTATTTGTCCTTCAGCTTCATCTGATCTCTTACAGGCTTAAGTAATCTATCCACTGTCGACTAGTTGTAATTGCTATTTTAAAAATGATATAATTTTTAATAGAAAAAATCTTAAGATGGAGGTGTAAGTATGAAGTGTTTTAGATGGTTGTCTCTATTACTTGCGGTCTTATTAGTATCTTTTCTAGTTATTCCTAGCTTTGCCCAATTAAAAGGGAAGATAGAGATCTTTTCTTGGTGGACAGCTGGAGGAGAAGCGGAGGGTTTACAGGCACTCTTTGATATCTATAAGAAGAAATATCCAAATGTAGAGATTATCAATGCTACTGTGGCTGGTGGGGCAGGAACAAATGCCAAGGCAGTACTAAAGACTAGGATGCTAGGAGGAGACCCTCCAGATACCTTCCAGGTTCATGCAGGGAAGGAACTCATTGATACTTGGGTAAAGACAGGATTTATGGAACCGCTAACTAGTCTCTTTAAATCAGAAGGTTGGATTAGGGTTATGCCAAAAGGGATATTAGATATCGTCTCTTATAAAGGAGATTACTGGTCAGTCCCTGTTAACATACATAGGGCTAATGTCCTCTGGTATAACAAGAAGATATTTAAAGATTATGGGCTAACCCCTCCTAAAACTTTTGATGAATTCTTTAAGATAGCTGATACTTTAAAAGCAAAAGGTATAATTCCATTTGTCTTAGGAACAAAGGATGGATGGGAAGCTGCTCATGTCTTTGAGACGATTTTGATTGCTAAGTTGGGCTCAGAAGGCTATAAAGGATTATGGACTGGAAAAACGAAGTGGTCGGATCCTAAAGTTACCGCTGCACTAGAGACACTCAAAAAACTATTCACATATATAAATCCTGACCATTCTGCAGCTACTTGGGATGAAGCATATCAATATATCATCGATGGAAAAGGCGCGATGAGTATTATGGGTGATTGGGTAGCTGGATATTTCTTCTCTAAAGGGTATAAGGATTTCGGTTGGGCCCCTGTACCAGAGACAGCTGGTGTATTCGACGCCCTCTCTGACAGTTTTGGACTTCCAAAAGGTTGCCAGAATAGGGATAATGTTATAGCCTTCTTAAAGGTATTAGGATCTAAGGAGGGACAGGAAGCATTTAATATTAGAAAGGGTTCTATTCCTGCTAGAACAGATGTAGACAAAAACCTCTTCCCAGACTATCAGAAGTCTTGTATGGAGGATTGGCTAAAAGATAAGATTGTTCCAAGTGTGATGCATGGTGCTGCAGCTGCTGAAGGTTGGGTTACTGAATTTAAGGATGTTATAGCTTTATTCATAGCTCGTCCAGATGTATCTACAACTCAAAAGGCTTTAATCCAGATTGCTGTAAGGGCTGGAGTAAAACAGTAGTAGGAATTATATTAGTTAGAGAGGGGAGGAGTCCTCCCCTCTCTATGGTTAAAGAAGGAGACCTGTATGAGAAAGTCAAAAGAAGAGAGGATATTGTCTATTCTATTTATTGCCCCTTCTATTATTCTTATTCTGGTATTTGTCTACGGATTCATAATCTGGACTGGATGGATTTCTTTAACAAACTGGAGAGATGTCTTTCCAGATTTCACATATGTAGGATTAAAAAACTATGTGGAACTTTTTCAGAATCTACGTTTTCAAATAGACTTTAAGAACGTACTGGTATTTACAACGTTATTTTTGTTTTTTTGCACTCTTATAGGCCTATTCTTGGCTATTCTATTGGATAGAAAAATTAAATATGAAAATCTTTTTAGAAGTATTTATCTGTTCCCTATGGCTATATCCTTTATAGTGACTGGGGTAGTATGGAGATGGCTTTTAAATCCTGGGACACAAACTACTGGACCTATTGGTATAAACATGCTTTTAGAACAGATAGGTTTAGGATTTTTAAAGAGTAAATGGTATACAGATCCAAATGTAGGGATAAAGGCAGTAGTAATTGCTGCAGTTTGGCAGATGTCAGGATATGTTATGGCGATGTATCTTGCTGGTATTAGAAGTATTCCTAATGAGCTATCGGAGGCAGCTCAGGTAGATGGTGCAAGCATCTGGCAGATATATAGATACATTATTTTGCCCCTGTTACGTCCAGTGACCCTAGGAGCAGTTATAATTCTTACTCATATCTCTCTAAAGATATTTGATTTAGTAGTGGCAATGACTGGAGCTGGTATTGGTTTTTCCTGCGATGTTCCAGCCTTATTTATGTATGATACTACATTTAGAGGAAACTTTTTTGCTCAAGGTGCTAGTATAGCTACTATATTACTTATATCTATAGCTGTTCTTATCATCCCATATCTTAGATATAGTCTTAAGTCAGGAGGGTAAGATGCGATTTAGCAAAATCTTAATTTATATAGTGTTAACAGTATTTGCCATCTTTTATTTACTTCCTGTCTATGTCCTTTTTGCAACTAGTTTTAAAACCTTTGCTGAGGTAAATCTAAAGTCGATGTGGAAATTACCTCAAACTATAAGCTTTGATAGTTTCAAAATGGCATGGAATGGGAGTCCATTGAAGGGCTTAAGAGGTCTATCACAAAATTTTATGAATAGTATTTACCTTGTAGTTCCTGCAACTATAATTTCTTCTTTTTTAGGTTCTATGAATGGCTATGTATTTGCAAAATGGAAATTTAAATATTCAGATACTATATTCTCTATGATAATATTTGGCATGTTTATCCCTTATCAGAGCGTTTTGATACCTATGGTCCAAGTTTTACAGAAAATAGGACTCTATGGTACAATTCCTGGCTTGATATTTGTCCATTGTGTCTACGGTATACCTATAACTACTCTTATATTTAGAAACTATTATACCTCAGTCCCTACTGAAATATTAGAAGCGGCTAAGATAGACGGAGCAGGATTTTTGGGGATCTATTCTAGAGTTATGCTCCCTGTGTCTATGCCGGGCTTTGCTGTAGTAATGATATGGCAATTTACATCTATATGGAACGACTTTCTTTTTGGTCTTGTAGTTGCCCAGAAACCCAATATTCAGCCAATTACAGTAGCACTGAATAATCTTGCTGGTTCGTATTTTGTGGAGTGGAATATACAAATGGCTGGAGCTTTGTTAACCGCTATTCCTCCTCTTATTGTCTACATATTTCTCGGACGATATTTTATGAGAGGACTTTTAGCAGGGGCTTTGGCTGGGACATAATAGGCTCTATTATTAAGATGAACTTTGGGTGTATAATTTCTATAATAAATACTTCTAGGAGTTCTTATAGTATGGAGATGATAGAGTTATGATATTATATAAGACTTTTTGCCCAAATTGTGGAAGCGTTGTCTCTTCAGAGAGATTAACTAGAGGACTCCTGTGTGAAAGATGTTTCCCTTATAATACTGGAGATATCTGCTCCTTCCTAAGAGAAGGGGAGTTTGTGAGAGTTTGCCAGCTATGGGAAAACATTAGGAGATTTGAAGATCTTTTTAGCGAGAAGGTAGGCTCTCCACCCTGGTCGATACAGAAGACTTGGAGCACCCGTTATTTTAATGGTAGGTCTTTTTCTCTTATTGCTCCAACTGGTATAGGTAAAACAACTTTTGGTCTTATACTAAGTATTTTCATTGTCAACAGAGGGGGGAAAGTCTATCTTTTATTTCCCACAGAACTTCTCTGTCTACAGGCTTATGAAAGATTGAACGAATATAAATTTACGGATGGAATACTAATCTATCGTTCCAAAGCTCCTAATAGAGAAGAGATAAAAAGAGAGATTTCTAAGGGTAATTTTAATATACTTATTACTACTACTATGTTTCTCTACAAGAATATAGACATAATACCTAAAGGTATTTTTTCCCTCATCTTTGTAGATGATGTTGATAGTATACTGAAAGCAGCAAGGAATATAGATAAACTCTTTTTGCTTCTTGGATTAACAGAGAGAGACATTTCTCTTGCCTTAAGGTATATAAGTGAGAAGAAATCGAGAATTAATAACAAAGATGCCTCAATAGAATTTTCCTCTATGGAGGAAGATGTAAAAGAAATATCTAAAGGGATAAGAGGTTCTCTTATAGTTTCTTCTGCTACTTCTCGTCCGAAGTCATCACGTATTCTTCTGTTGAGAGAGATTTTGGGGTTTGAATTAGGGCAACCTAGAATTTCTATTAGAAATATAGAAGAATTCTACGAGTTCCCATCAAATGATATATTTAAAGAGAGTATCAATAAGATAAAATATTTCGGCTCGGGAGGTTTAGTTTTTCTATCAGGAGTCTACAGTAAAAGCTTAGAAGATTATGTTCAG
>JBMFMV010000096.1:0-4625 GCA_049970495.1 bacterium | reverse complement strand
AAAGCTTAAATAATTTATTTCCTACTGATTATATGTTAAAATGTAATCTGGAGTCTCAAATGTATGTAACTCATACACTTTATTGATTCTAGCTTATAAAAGTCTATACTTTTTAGATGTAAGAGGAGGTTACTGAAAAGAATGGAGGCTTGAAGATGGAAAGAATTTCTATGTCAGCTCCTGATTTGGATGAGAGTGATATCAATGCAGTATTAGAGGTTTTGAAATCTGGACGCCTTGCTTTAGGTCCTAAGGCAAGAGAATTTGAGGAATTGATGGCAGATTATGTTGGAACAAGATATGCTATTGCGGTAAGCTCTGGTACAGCTGGTCTACATATCCTAGTCAGAGCTTTAGGCATTGGTCCTGGTGACGAGGTCTTAGTTCCTTCTTTTACATTTTCTGCATCAGTTAATGCAATTTTGTATGAAAGAGCTACACCAGTTTTTGTAGATGTAGAGTCAGAGACATATAATCTAGATCCAGAGGATTTAGAGAGAAAGATTACAAAAAGAACTAAAGCTGTAATGGCGGTAGATATCTTTGGACATCCAGCAGAGTGGGACAGGATTTTAAAGGTTGCAGAAAAGTATAATCTAAAAGTTATTGATGATTCCTGTGAGGCTTTAGGAGCAGAATATAAAGGAAAGAAGATTGGGCAATTTGGAGATGCTGCTTGTTTTGCCTTTTATCCAAATAAACAGATAACTACAGGGGAAGGTGGAATTATTGTAACAAACAATCCTAGTATTGCAAGACTTGCAAGGAGCTTAAGGAATCAGGGAAGGGAAGAGATGGGTTCGTGGCTTGAGCATGAAAGATTAGGATATAACTATAGGATGGATGAAATGTCAGCAGCTCTTGGAGTATCTCAGCTAAAAAAGATAGAGACCTTTTTAGAGAAGAGAGAAAGAGTTGCAAGGATGTATACTGAGAAGTTAAAAGATTCTCCTTGGGTAAGACCCCCAGTAGTTAAACCTTATGTAAGGATGAGCTGGTTTGTATATGTGATCACTCTTGAGAAGGGTTTAAATAGGGATAGGGTTATAGAGAAAATGGAAGAAATGGGTATCCCCGCTAGAGGGTATTTTTCTCCAATACATCTACAGCCGTATATTAGAGAGATGTTTGGAACAAAAGAGGGGATGCTTCCGATTACAGAAGATATCTCAAAAAGGACCTTAGCATTACCGTTTCATAATAATCTCAGAATAGAAGAGATTGAAGAGGTAGCCAGAATCCTAGAAGAGTCGATTAAGGCTTGTTTGTAGAACTTATTTTATGATAAACTATTCTTAAAAAGATTTAGGAGGAGGTTTTCTTCTGTAAATGTATAAGAAATTTATATGGGACCTGGCAAGCTTTTCTTTGGCTCCTTTTATTTCCTTTCTTATAAGATTTGACTTTCAATTTTTGAGAGTATCTCTTTATTATCCTATAATATTGAGATCTACATTTTTAGAGAGCCTTCTTGGCTTTATAGCGATTCTTATCTTTAAGCCCTATAAAGATATCTGGTCCTATACTAGTATAAGTGAAGTTAAATCGGTATTAATTATGATCTTATTAGAGAAGATGTCTTTTGTACTGTTGACCTATATAATAGGAATGGAGAGATTTCCTAGGTCTATCTTTGTAATATCATTTGGTGTCTCTGTTTTTCTAATACTATTACCGAGGTTTGTTCAGAGATATTCTAGAGAATCCCTCTTTAGAGGTAATAAAGCAGAGCCTAAGAATAGAGTTCTTATAGTAGGTGCAGGGGAAGCTGGAGAAAGGTTACTTAGAGAGATATATGCACATCCAGAATTGGGTTATAATGTTATTGGCTTTGTGGATGACGATGAAAAGAAGATAAACAACTATATACATAATATAAGAGTATTGGGAAGGACTAGTAATATCCCTCAAATTGTTGATAAATATGACGTAGACACAGTTATTGTTTCTATCCCAAGTGCTTCAAGAAGAGATCTATATAGGATACATACGATTATATCTACAACTAAGGCTAAAGAATTAGTGACCCCAGGACTTTACGAGATTTTAGGTGGAGATATCTCTATATCTACTCTGAGACCTTTTGGTCTACAGGACCTCCTTTTTAGAGAACCCGTAACTATAGATATCAATGAAGCAAGGGCTTACTTAGGTGGTAAGAGAATACTGGTTACCGGTGCTTGTGGTTCTATCGGAAGGGTTATAGCCCAACACTTAGTAAGTTTTGGGGCTGAAGTTATAGGTTTTGATAATAATGAGACAGGTGTCTTTGATTTAGAGAAAGATTTAAGTAAGATAGGGAAGATTATCCCAGTAGTTGGAGATATAAGGTTTAAGGATTCTCTAGATAGAGTAATAAGTTATTATTCTCCAGAGATAGTATTCCATGCTGCTGCGTATAAACATGTTCCTCTTATGGAGATATATCCTGAAGAGGCGATACTTACAAATGTTGTAGGTACGTTGAATCTAATAGAATCCTGTAGGGAAAATGGAGTAAAACAGATGATTAATATCTCCACTGATAAGGCTGTGGAGCCTAAAAATATGTTAGGAATGACTAAGAGATTTACTGAAATTATGACTATTAAAGCAAATGGGGATAGAACCTGTTATTCTACCGTCAGGTTTGGTAATGTATTGGGAAGTAGGGGAAATGTTTTAGAGGTATGGAAGAAAGAATTAATTTCTGGACAGCCCCTAAGCATAACTAGCCCTAAGATGAAAAGGTACTTTATGCTTACTGAAGAGGCTTCTTTGCTGGTTATAGAGGCAAGTAGGATGGCAGGACCTGGAGAGTTATTCGTATTAGATATGGGAGAACCTGTATCTATAGAGGAATTGGCAAGGATTTTCTGTGAACTTCAAGGACTTGAGTTAGGTAGAGATGTTAAGGTTAGGTATATTGGAGTAAGACCTGGAGAAAAGGTAGAAGAAAAGCTTTGGGCAGATGATGAGAAGGCCTTTAAGACTCAACATCCAAGGATTATTAAAGTTATCTCACCAGTTCCTGACTTTTCCTGGGATGATATTAAGTCTATAGTTAGAGAACTTGAACTTTTGGCAAGTAATGGAGATAAAGAAAAGATAAAGAAAGCAGTGAGGGATATAATATATGGGTCACCTAGCGTCATTAGCGAATAGGATATCGCTAGTAATGCCTAGTACAAATATCGGTGGAGCAGAAAGAGTGATGACAAATCTGAGTATTGGCTTAAAGGAAAAGGGCTTTAATGTAGACTTAGTGTTGGTAGACAGCAAGGGACCTTTTCGAGAGCTTATACCTGAAAATATTAATATCGTAGACTTAAATTCGTCTAGAGTTCTTTACAGTTTGCCTAAGTTTGTTCAATATCTAAAGAAATATAAACCTGATGTTGTAATATCTGCTATGGACCATCAGAATATAGTGACCCTATGGGCTATTCATATTGCAAAAATAAAACCCGTAACTATAGTCAGTGTGCATAATGATTGGTCGGTCCTATATAATAAAGTTAGATCCCTTAAGGATAAGGGACTTCCACTACTCATGAAAAGATTCTATCCATGGGCAGACTATATTGTTGCTGTATCTCAAGGAACTGCTCGTAGCTTATCTCTAATAACTGGTATCCCATTAGATAAGATAAAAGTGATCTATAATCCTGTTGTTACTTCTGATATCTTCCCAAAGGCTTATGAACCATTTGATCATCCTTGGTTTCTCCCTGGTGAACCTCCAGTAATTTTAGGTGTAGGTAGATTAACACTTCAAAAGGATTTTGAAACACTTATAAGAGCTTTTATGATAGTGAGAGATACTACACCATCTCGACTACTGATTTTAGGAGACGGGGAAGAACGTCCTAGGCTTGAATCTCTTATAAAAGAGATGCGTTTACAAGATGATGTATCCCTCCCTGGGTTTGAGAAGAACCCTTATAAATATATGAGACGAGCTTCTATTTTTGTTCTTTCATCAGTATGGGAAGGATTTGCAAATGTACTTGCTGAAGCAATAGCTCTTGGTATACCAGTAGTTTCTACTAATTGTCCAAGTGGACCATCTGAAATCTTGGATGATGGACGTTATGGATTGTTGGTTGATGTTGGTAATCCACAACAACTGGCAGAAGCTATACTTAAAGCTATGGATAACCCTCCGAATAGAGAGGTTTTGATGAAAAGGGGAATGGATTTTTCTGTGGATAAGATTGTTGATCAATATATTGCTCTTTTTGAAGATAAAAAATAGGCTCATCCATGAAAGATATCTATATTACTCTCTTTACCCCAACATATAACAGGGAAAAATTGTTAAGTAGACTATATGAGAGTATAAAGAGACAAAGTTTTTCAAATTTTGAATGGATTATTGTAGATGATGGTAGTACTGATAATACAGAGCAAATGGTAGAGTCTTGGCTTAAAGAGAGTACTTTTGATATTCGATACTTTTATCAGCAAAATTCTGGTAAGCATATAGCTATTAATAAGGGTGTTAGAGAGGCAAGAGGAGAATTATTTTTTATAATAGATTCTGATGATTGGCTTGGAGATGATTCTTTACAAGATATATGGCAAACTTGGCAATCTATTCCTGAAAAGCAGAAGCCATATTTTGCAGGTGTTAGTGGTCTATG
>JBMFMV010000095.1:0-4742 GCA_049970495.1 bacterium | reverse complement strand
AAAAGCTATGAAAAAATAGTTAACCTTACTCCTAATCTTTACGGTTATTTCTATACTGTAGGGGAAGATTCTACCACTCTAAAGGATTTTTTACACCATATAGGGATAGGAAAGGTTAAGAATCTTATTGAGGAGTATAATCCTGATATAATTGTCTCCTCACATGAGTCCCCTTCCGGTATGGTGGCTAATCTTAAAAAAGAATGTGGATTAAAAATTGAGTTAATTGGAATAGTGACAGACTTCAGAGCTCATCCCTTCTGGGTCTATAAGGAGATAGATAAGTATATGGTCCCAAATGAGTTTACTAAAAACTATTTAATAAAAGAGGGAATTTCTCCGGAGAAGATATACATAACTGGTATACCGGTAGACCTGAGATTTGCTCAAGAGTACAATAAATTAGAATTAAAGAGAAAATTTAATCTAGACCCAGAGAAATTTACTATACTTTTAATGGGTAGTTGGCTTGATATAGGAATAGATAGTCTTATCGAGTCTCTAGACAAATCTTCCTTGCCTATACAAGTCATTGCTGTATCAGGTAAAAATGAGAAGTTAAGAGAGAAACTAGAGAAGATAAAAGATAAGGCTAATATACCATTGGTAACTTTTGGTTTTATTACTAATGTGTATGAAGTAATGAATGCATCAGATATAATAATAACAAAGCCCGGGGGACTTATTTCCTCCGAAACTTTAGCTGCAGGACTTCCCATGATTATAGTTAGTCCAATACCTGGTCAGGAAGAATTTAATGCCCTTTATCTTACCACTGAAGGTGCAGCAATAAGAGTAAATAAACTTTCTGAAGTCCCGATTATATTAGAGCTATTATTAAAAAGTCCTCAGAGAATAAAAGAAATGTCTAATAATGCTAAGAGAATTGGTAAGCCTAAAGCAAGTTTTGAGATAGCAGAGATTATCCTATGCAAAAAGGGTTAGTAGAGGTATATACTGGAGATGGTAAAGGGAAGACTACGTCTGCATTTGGACTTGTATTAAGGGCTTTAGGGAGGGGTAAAAAGGTTATCATCTTCCAGTTTATGAAATCTAGTAACTCTCCATCTGGAGAGGTTATTGCTCTAAAAAAGGCTTTTCCGGAAGTAGATATTATTCAAGGAGGTAGTGGAAGGTTTATAAAAGCTAAACCTACAGAGGAAGACATTATCCTGGCAAGAAATCTATATGAAAAGGTCCTTAGATCTGTATCTTCTGGAATATATGACATAGTTGTTGTGGATGAAATTTTTCCAGCATATAATTCTGGGCTAATTACACTGGAAGATATATTGATGCTTATAGAGAAAAAGGCTGATAACACTGAACTCGTACTTACAGGTAGGGGGGCACCTGAAGAAGTGATAAGATTATCCCATCTGGTTACAGAGATGAGGGAGATTAAGCATCCTTATAAGGAGGGTATAAAAGCCAGAATGGGAATAGAATATTGAGGAAGGAGGAGATTCCCTTGATGGGATATTTTATGCTTGTTTTCCATACACATCTTCCTTATGTTAAAGGAAAGGGTATGTGGCCCTTCGGAGAAGAATGGCTCTATGAAGTTATGTACGCCTCTTACATCCCTTTAATTAAGACATTGGAAGACCTGTATGAAGATGGAATAGTGCCTAATGTTACTGTTAGTGTAACTCCAGTTCTTCTTTCGCAGTTAGTAATGCCTGAGTGTATAGACGGCTTTAGAAAATATATGGTAAGGAAAATAGAACTTATAAATGCTGACAGAGATTATTTTAAATACACACAAGAAACAGATCTTGTTAATCTAACATTTTATTACCGAGAGGTTTTAGAAGAAAGGCTAGGGTATTTTGAAGAATCAGGTGGCAACTTAGTAAAGAAGCTTTCTAAGTTGGCAAAGAGTGGAGCTATAGAACTCATCACGTCATCTGCAACACATTCGTATCTACCACTTTTGAGAAAAGAAAAATCAATAAGACTCCAGTTAAGGGTGGGAAAAGAGGAGCATATAAGTATTACCGGACTTATTCCATATGGAATGTGGTTACCAGAGTGTGCTTATAAGCCTGGGCTTGAAGATTTTATGTCTGAGCTAGGATACCGATTTTCTTTCTTTGAGGGGCATGCTATTCAAGGAGGTAAGGCATATAGCCCCTATGGAGAGGTCAAAGATTCTCAGATACCTTCTAGAGAATACTCTGTCTTTAAGCCATATTATATAAGAAATTCTAATGTATCAGCATTTGGAAGAGTTGGAGATCTTTCAGGACAGATATGGTCAAAAGATATGGGATACCCTGGAGAAGCACTCTATAGAGAATTTCACAAGCGTAAAGAAGGATCCGGTTTACAGTATTGGAGGGTTACTGGGCCTAATACCGATTTGGGAGCAAAAGAGCCGTATAATCCAGAGCTTGCGATGAAAAAGGTAAAAGAACATGCAGCACATTTTCTTTGGAGATTAGAAAGGACAATGGAGAATGCTGGAGTAGAGAATCCTGTTATAACGACACCTTTCGATACTGAACTCTTTGGCCATTGGTGGTGGGAAGGGGTTGAGTTTGTAAAAGAATTGCTTATAAGGATAAATTCTTCAGACTTGATAGAGACAATAACCCCTAGTAAATATCTTGCTAGTTTTCCTCCCAAAGAATCTATAGATATTCCAGAGTCAAGCTGGGGAGTTGGCGGAGGTCATGAAGTTTGGTATAACGAAAATACAAGATGGATGTGGGAAAAGATATACGAAGTGGAAGATAAGATAGATAAACTCTTTTCTAATAAGGAATTCTCGGGCTGGCAGGAAAGAATTGCTGACCAGATAATAAGAGAGTTTTTACTCCTTACCAGTTCTGATTGGGAGTTTCTTATATATACAAAATCTGCTGGAGAGTATGGGGAAAAGAGATTTAATGAGCATCTGACATATATAAAACTACTTATAGATTTACTCAACAAGCCAGTATTATCTAATGAGGATAAGGAATTTGTTATAGACCTAGAGAGACGAGATTCTTTGTTCCCTGAACATAGATTATGGTCTCTTTGGAGGTGAACTTTATGAAAGTGTTTTTAGTAGCAAGTGAAGTCAATCCTTTCATAAAAGTAGGAGGATTAGCTGATGTAGCTGGTGCTTTACCAAAGGCTCTTATTAACTTAGGATGTAAAGTAGATGTAGTAATGCCAAAGTATAGACAGATAAACCTACAAGGATATAAGATATCTGATTTTATCGAAACCTTAGATGTGCCTTTAGGCTATGGGAATGAAACTGCAAATATAGAAAAGATTTCTATCTCGGAAGATATGAGTCTATATTTAATTAATAATGGTGCTTATTTCCAGCGAGAGTCTCTATATAATTATCCTGATGATGCCAGACGTTTTATCTTTTTCTCTAGGGCAAGTTTTGAATTAGCTAAAATCTTAGAACCTGATATTATTCACTGTAATGATTGGCATACCGCCTTAGTACCAGGTTATATCAGATACTATTGGAATAAAGGGAGCATAGGGACACTTTTTTCGATTCATAATCTAGCCTATCAAGGTCTATGTGAGAAGGATATGTTTATATACTCAGGCTTACCAGAAAGTGCTTTCAATCCTGAAGAGGTAGAATTTTATGGAAGGTTCAACATTATGAAATCTGGTATAGTTTATAGTGATATGATTAACACGGTAAGCCCTACATATGCAGAAGAAATCAAAACCCCAGAGTATGGTTGTGGTTTAGATGGACTATTAAGAAGTAGATCAGATGTCTTGATTGGTATATTGAATGGAATAGATGAAGAGGAATTTAACCCTCAGAACGACAAATATTTACCCATAAAGTTCTCAATAGATTCCTTAGGAAAGAAAGAAGAGGTTAAGAAATTCCTACTAGATAAATTAGGACTTTTTTATAACGATAGTATCCCTGTATTTAGCTTTATTGGTAGACTTTGGGACCAGAAAGGTATAGACATCCTTATTCAGGCTATACCAGAGATTCTTAAGAGAGATAGTTACTTAGTGATATTAGGAACTGGGTCTGAATATTATCATAATATACTAACTCAGCTTAGTGAACAGTATGTTGGGAAAATCTCTGTGAATCTAAGATTTGATAATGAACTTGCACATCTTATCTATGGAGGCTCAGATTTCTTTTTAATGCCTTCTAGGTTTGAACCATGTGGTTTAGGGCAGATGATAGCTATGAGATATGGAACTATTCCTATAGTTAGAGGAGTTGGTGGTCTTAAAGATACCGTAAAAGAAGGTGAAACAGGCTTTGTGTTTCTCGACTATACCTATACCGCACTGTTAGAAAGCATAGGTAGGGCATTAGGACTCTATTATAACAAGGATAGACTTTATAATATGCGAAAAAGAGTTATGCTTGAGGACCACTCATGGACCAGTTCTGCTAAAAAATATTTAGAAGTTTATAATAAGATATTGATATCAAAGAAGGGGGTGAAGAGCATAGATGTCAGAACTTAGAAAAGACCCTGTAACTAGAAGATGGGTAATAATAGCTACCGAAAGGGCTAGAAGACCTTCTGATTTTGCAAAGCCTAAGACAGAAGAAAAATCTCTTCCGGAGCATGTAGATAATTGTCCTTTCTGTGAGGGAAATGAAAGTCTTACTCCTCCTGAACTTATGGCTTATAGGCATGCAGGGACCCAGAAAGATACCAAAGGATGGTGGATAAGGGTAATTCCAAATAAGTATTCAGCAGTAAAACTTGATGTGCCTTTAGAGAGAAGAG
>JBMFMV010000094.1:0-4949 GCA_049970495.1 bacterium | reverse complement strand
TAACTCCCACCCCTGGTCGAAATTAAGCCAGAATATTTCAGGTGCATCTTTAGTAAGAAGACGTGTTTGGATCCAAGTAACATAATCCTGTCCACCGTATGCCCCAACTCCTACTAGTTCGATTTTAACATCAGGATGCAGTTTTTCATATTCTTCTACGATAACATTCATCATTTTAAGATTCCGTGGTGGAACTCCTGGCCGAAAAGCCCAGGGATCAAAACGTATTGTAACTTTGGCAGCATAAGCCAACGATACAGAAAATACTAAAGATACAACAATCAAAACACCCACTAAACACTTTTTTAACATCCTTCAAAACCTCCTTTTATAAAATTATTAGATTACTTAAGTTTCTATACACATCCCCATCCTCTCAAGACTCCCCTTTAACTAGTTAAAATCATACTTTATCTTTTACCTTCTCTCCTTCCTCTCTCACCTCCTTTACTAGGTTTTCTCCTGCCGACCCTCTTATTATTAGCTCTGGCTGTAGTATTACCTTTCTTCTCTCCCTTACCCTATCCTTATTTTCTACCCTTCTTATTAGTAGTTCTGTTGCTATTACCCCCATCGAATAAGCAGGCTGAGTTACTACTGTAAAGAACGGATAAACTTCTGATAAACTCTCTATATCATCAAATGATACTAGTGCTATATCTTCCGGTACTCTCAATCCTTCTTCTCTTATCGCTATCATTGCCCCTATAGCTATGAAATTATTGCCACCAAATATTGCCGTAGGAGGGTCTTCTAAACTTAGTAATTCCTTAGTACTAATATATCCACCCTCTTTTGAATATCTACTAAACTTTATTAACTCTTCTTCTATAGGAATCCCTGATTCTATCAATGCCTTCTTATATCCTTCTACTCTGTCTTCCGCTGTCGATATATTCTTGTTACCTACTATTATCCCTATGCGTCTATACCCAAGATTAATTAGATGCTTCGTAAGTAGATATGCACCATGTACACTATCACCTTTTACTATGTCTAGATCCTCTAGTCCATCTACCTCCCTATCTATAAGTACTACAGGTATACCCTCAATAAGTAACGACTTCAAAGGTGTCCTCTTTCCACTTGCTGAAGCTAGTATTACTCCATCTACTCTCTTCCTAGCTAGAAGTTCTAGATATAATACTTCTTTTTCAGGGTCTTCATCTGTATTGCAAAAAATCACACTAAACTGATTCTTCATCGCCGTGTCTTCTACCCCTCTTGCTAGTGTGGTAAAGAATGGATTTGTTATATCCGTTATAACTAGACCTATTGTTTTTGTCTTTTGAAGCACAAAGCTCCTAGCTAGAGAATTTGGGACATATCCAAGTTCTTCTATCGCCTTAATAACCTTCTCCCTCGTCTCGGGTTTTACATCTTTCTTTCCGTTTATTACCCGAGACACTGTCATCGCCGAAACCCCAGCTCTCTTAGCTACATCATATATTGTAGGCACCTTCACTCTCCTAAAACTTTAAGTTACTGATAACAGTATATCACAAAAAATATGGGTGTCAATATTCACTCGACTCTTCAACTTTTTGCGTGTAATAGACCTTAAAAATATCCCCTCCATAGCTCATAGATCTACTATTCGGAGGTTATCCTAAGCGTAAATCGTTTATTTTTGGAAGGTTATTTCCTATATTATCTCCCATAAGTTACAAAATTATTACACATCTTTTCTAATGCTATACTAAGTCTCTGCGTGTAATTTAATGGATTTCTAAATCCGAAGCTTATCCTCTTTAATAGCTTAACTAATAGATTGTTCCCCTCTAGTTGTGCATTTGTAGTTTGACTCTCAAAGTAGTTTAGTATGTATTCTTCGTATTTTATTAATCTGTCTATCCACCCATTTAGTTTTGTATCTCCTATCTTCCTACACCATAGTTTATCCCCGCATCTAATATGGTACCAAATAAGGATGTTCTTTAAGTACTTTCTTTAACTTCTCCTTTTCTTTGTCTTTTAGACGTTCTATCTCTTTCGCATCCTCTGAATGAAAGTTCATCTATACCTAGTCCTAAGTCGACTTCAAACTCTCCCCAGTTATTAATTGTAGTATTGTATGACCTTAAATAATAAAATTAAAGGTAAATTTTTAGTCTATAAAATGACATTTCTATAATAACTCCAAAACTTTCTCCCTAGTGGATGTAACTCATCACCCCATTCATCTCTAGTTTTCTCCATCTCTTGTCTAAGTTTAGTCATTACTTCTACATATTCTTTTCTGGTAGACAAATTATTAATTTCCCATGGATCATTCTCCAGATCAAAAAGTTGAGTAATAGTATTGTAACCCCTATACTCAATAAGTTTATACTTCTGATCTCGTATCCCCCTTATTAAGTCAGTATAAGCGAGATAAATGGTTGATCGTGTCTTTATATTAGGATTACTAAACATTGAGGCAAAACTCTTCCCTTCTACCGAAGAAGGAACTTCTATCCTTAATAGCTCACATAATGTAGGATAGATATCTAGTAGATACACAAAATTATCTATTTTTAAACCTTTTGGTATGTCAGGTCCGGTAAAAATTAAAGGCACTCTTACACTATGCTCATAAACACTCTGTTTTCCCATTAACCCATGCTGTCCTAAGGCTAACCCATTATCTCCTGTTAAGATAATTATAGTGTCATCAATTTTTCCTGTCTTATCTAAAGCTTCAAGAATACGGCCAATTCCATAATCCAAATGAGAAATCATAGCATAATATTCGATTATATGCTTTTTTATAACCTCTTCCGTCCTAGGATATGGAGATAAAAGTTCATCTCTAATCTCTCTTATTCCGTAGTCGAATGGATGTTCTTTCATAAAATTCTTAGGGAGTTCTATTTGCCTAGAATCATACATATCTATAAATCGCTGTGGCATAGTTCTAGGATCATGTGGAGCTAAATAAGCAACATATGCAAAGAATGGCTGTTCAGAATCATAATGGGTTATAAAGTCAATTATAACATCAGTTATAAGTTCAGTAGAATGTCTGCCAGTAGAAAATTTATCACAATGTACCTTAATAGTTTTGTTACTAAAGAAAAAATTAGGTGTAAAGTTAATAACATTTTCGTACCTCCCTGTAGGATCAAATTCACAAGTAGGAACATTCCAATGGTCCCACATACCTCCAAAGAATATCGCAGCACCGTTAGTAAAACTTCTAACATAGCTATTAATATCATTATGCCATTTACCAACCCCATAGGTATAATACCCAATCCTTTTAAGTGTCTCTCCAAGTAGTTCATAATTATTTGATAACTTACTGCCATCTTCTTCTATATGGAATAAGGTCCTTCCAGTATGTATCATGGCACGACTAGGTATACATACAGCAGGACAAGTGCCTCCTGGTATATAAGCATGAGTAAAAACTGTACCTTTTTCCACTAACCTATTCATATTTGGAGTTATTATTTCCTTGTTTCCTAGAGCATTTACAGTATCAAAGCGCTGATCATCAGTCAAGATAAAAAGAATATTTAGTCTTTTAGACATAATTTCTCCCTCCAAAATTACTATTTTTTGCAAAACGTATCCCCTCATTCTTAAAGAGTAAGAATATCTTAAAGATGAGGGGATACTATAAAAAGGTTATTCTTTATAGAACCAAGTCTCAGGATTGGCTATACTACCAAAGTGATAACTCCAATAGAAATAAACATTTTCTGGAACATTAGCCAAGTTCTTGTTTACTATCACAGGTTTTGGATATAGTCCTACCGTTCCTATATTCCAAAGATTTTTTGCTTGAGATGCTAGTATTTCGTCTATAGCCTTAAGTCTTCTAGCAGACTCGATGCTAGTCCGAGATATATTTAACAACGTATATAATTTTTTAATCTCTTCAGGAGGCTCTTCTCCACCCTTACCTCCTGTGGTATACCACAACGCCCATAATGTACCCCACTGGGACCAGACGGGTTGAATAGGAACAAAGTCTCTACAAGATCTAAAAAGAAAAACTTCTGCACTTTCAAGTTGCCAAAGTCCAATATCATGCTCAGCAGCTCCTACTCTTTGTATATAAAATTCTTTGGGCTCTGACTTTAAAGCGACCTTTATTCCTAAATCCTCCCAGTATTTCTTAACCAATTCACAAGTAGTTCTTCTCATAAAAACAAAAGTTGTATCATCATATTCGATAGTGATTTCTAATGGCTTACCATCTGGTCTTAAACGATATTTATGTTCTCTATCCCACACTAATCCCATTTCATCCAGTAGTTTATTAGCGGTTTTAGGGTCATACTTAGCATAAGCCTCCGCATACTCTTTCTTATAGAGGGGTGAAGTAGGTGGAGTTACTGTAGCTTGCATAGGGGTTCCTAACCCCAAATAGACAACCTGATTAATCTCATCTCTATTGATAGCTAAAGATAATGCTATACGGAACCTTCGATCTTGAAATATCTTACGCAGAACAGGGTCTTTATGATTTAGATTAGGCATAAAAGCTACACCGCTACCATATGGAGTAGGCCATAAGAGAACTTTATATCCACCTTTATCTTCGCCATCTTTATATACTGGATAATTATTAAGATCTGTGTTAAAATCTGCAAAATCAACTTGACCGCTTAAAATTCTCATATTATAAACTTCTGGACTTTCCACAAAGAAAGCTTGTATCTTATCTATATATGGCAACTGATTCCCAGCTTGATCTACTTTCCAATAGTATGGATTACGTTCAAGAGTTACTATAGTAGGTGTTCTACTCTTTACCACATAGGCAGAAAGAGTAGGGGCGTTAATTTCTCTCGTAGCCGATAGACCACCAATACCAACATCACTGACTTTTTTGTTAAATAACTGCCACCAATAATCGAATTTTTCCTCTTTAGCCATTTTCTCTAGATCCTTTATAGGAGTATATTTAGGATGGTACTTCATTAAATAATGCTTAGGTAAGTAAGGATAACTATCAG
>JBMFMV010000093.1:0-5043 GCA_049970495.1 bacterium | reverse complement strand
GTGATTGCAATGCTCATAGCTATTGGCAAATTTTTCATCCCGGATGAATAAGTTATCGCTATGTCTGAGCCATAGTCAAACAGCTTTTTGATAAGAAATGCCTTATTTTCTCATTGGATTTTAGTATCGTATGCTCCACTATCCATCTTGAAGCAATGCCAGCAGCGACTGGAAATAAAAGGGTTATCGTCAAATCTTCAAACATTTTCATCACATTTATGTGAACATAAGAACCAGTAAGGACCTTCATTAAACCAGGTATTAAAAATGGAGCGAGAATCATTGTGCTGGCGTTTATTACAATACTAACTAGAAAGTTTTCATCAAAGGTGGCAAGGTATATAGCCAAGACAACAAATGCTAAATACAGAAGGTCTAGTAAGATCAATCTAGAGGGAAGAAAGGAGATCGTAACCTTTCCTAAAGAATATATAAGCATTCCAGTAGCTACTGCAACTCCTTTCCCTCCTCTAAATCCAATGTAGAATGGATAGATATGCCCTAAAATAGCAGAGACTCCACCTAAATATGCAATACCTTCAGATGTATGTAAGATGCGTAATGCTATAAATATAGCCAATGATCCCTTTAGAATATCATAAAATCCTGTGACTATAGCTGGAAATAATCCTACATTTCGTTTGACATTTGTAGTTCCAGCATACCTAGCTCCTATCTCCCTTATATCTACTCCTTTTATCCACTTGGTAAGAAAGTACGCAGGAGAAACTGAACCAAGAAGGTATCCTATTAAGATAGAGGTTAAAGAGTTCAAAGCCATATATTACTTTTCAAGTGCCTCTTTGGTGATCTTTTCAGCTATACGATGGACATCCTCCATATTGAAGTCGAGTGTAGGCGCTTTTTCTACTCCTTCCTTAGAGATAGTTATCTCATAGTCGTAAGGTATGTTTAATCTCTCTAATACTTTACTAGCACAACGATTGGCACAACCATTAATGACGATAAGCTTCCTAGCCCTTCGAGCAATATCTACATGTGCCTTTGATTCGGCGGCTATTGCTGTAATACAGCACATCCTGGCCTCTTCTTTGGAGTTTGTTAATTCTACCGCTACTTGATGTCCAATCTGTCCAACACTAGCTGCCCCATCACAGGCCAAGATAATATCTAGGTGCTCCGCCTCCTTTGCACAAAGTGGTAATAACCTTACTGGTGACTCCTGTTTTACTTCTTCCATTTTTAAACCTCCTATATTTGCCTGTATTAATAGTTCTTTCCCTTTTAATATAGAGAAAATCTCTTCTTAAAGGACTTCCAATAGCCTCCTAGGGATTAATACCCTTACTTTAACTGTTATCTCTTTGTCTTATATACTATTCTCTACAACGCTTCTCCGCTAAGACTAAGGGCAGACCTGTAAGTCTGCCCTTATACTATTTTATTTTCCTCCTTCTAACTCTTTGATCCTAGCTTCTATCTGATTTAGCTCTTCTTTTAAAAGCTCTGCCTGACTCTTTAAGAAGTTCAGCTCTTCCTCTTTAGTTATTGCTGAATATCTATAAGCTGGAACTCCCCAAAGTCCTGGATACCAGCATCTAGGAAGTCCTCCTCTACCTCTACCTATATAAGGCCAAGGTGGACTTGCTCCTCTAAATCCAAATCCTCTTCCATATCCCCACATTTTATTCACCTCCTTCCTCTATAGCTTTTATAAGTTTCTCTACTATTTTGAGATTTTCTTTTGCGTTTATACCCCAATTTTTCAAGAAACTCTTCCCTAAGTCTGTGATTGTATATACCCTTCTTGCTGGTCCTATATCTCTTATATCCCAGTTCGATGTTACTAATCCCTCTACCTCCATCATTCTTAACATCCTGTATATTATGCTAGGATGAAATAACGATACATCTATACCTAAGTTTCCCAGTTCTTCTATAAGAGAATATCCATATGTTGGATTTTTCATTAAAATGACTAATATTGCTGGAATTAATATATCTCCCCCAATAAATGGGCTATGTGCACATCCTCTAAATCTTCCTCTCATATTCTATATATCTCCTTGCTGAGCTGAATGATGACAACCCTCAGTAAGTTTTTCAAGTTTATCCTCTTTATAGGCAGAGATGACATCTTTTACTAATTCACTATTAGCTCTAAATACTGCTATTCCTGCCTCTTGGAATCCTGTTAATGCCCTTGGACCCATATCATACACTATGACTTTGGTTGGATTTAGTGTTAATATCTGATCTTTAGCCCTTCCTCTACCACTAAAATGTTCGCTTGTATTAGGTATAGTGTTTACACTTACTACATTGCATTGCTCATCTAAATCAATCACTGTAAAGTATGGGGCTCTACCAAAATGTTCAGAAATTCTAGCATTTATCCCTCTATCATCTATTGTTGGTATAACTATCCTTTCCATTTTATCTCCTCCTTTTATATTGATATATTTAATTATAGCATATATATACAATATGTCAATATATACAAAGTCACCTATAAATCTCTATAATTTTCATTGAATAGTAGGTATAATCTATACTATAATATTTACTGGTAGATTACCCTTAAGTTTGGAGGTAATTATTGGAAAATTCTAGCCCTTTTGATTTATTAGCTGAAGAGTATGATTCCTGGTTTGATAACGAAGGAAGGCTTATATTTGAGACCGAGCTTCTTGCTTTCAAGAAGATTTTACCATTACTTCCTAAACCTTGGCTTGAGATAGGGGTAGGTAGCGGACGATTTGCCCAGGCTCTTGGCATTGAGGTTGGAATAGACCCTTCTGAGGAACTTCTAAAATTGGCAAGGAATCGAGGCATAGAGGTATACAAGGTAAAAGGGGAAGAGAAATTCTTCAAAGGGCAGTCCTTTGGAACAATCTTCTTAATCGTAACCCTCTGTTTTGTCGAATCTCCAATAGCTATTTTAAAAGAGGCAAATCGTATCTTAAAGCCTGATGGGAAGATAGTCTTAGGTCTAGTTCTAAAGGATAACCCTTGGGGAAAGCTGTATATGAAAAAGAAAAGTGAAGGACACCGCTTTTATAAATATGCGAATTTTTACTCCTTCAAAGAGATAGAAAAATTTCTCTTAGGTTCCGGATTTAGGATAGAGCGAATTATTTCTACTTTATTTCAGGATCCTAATAATTTAAAGAATGTTGAATCCCCCAGAGAAGGATTCTTTGAGTCTGCTGGTTTTACTATAATATTAGGTAGTAAGGTTCTTTAAAATGATATTAAGACTATGTTAAAATAATTTTAACAGTTAGTTATGGATAGGATAAATTAATGCTCTACTTAATAGCGATTACTATATGTTCAGTAATTGCGATATTAGTTAATAAAGGTATTAGGGGTATTGAAAAGAAGACCTTTCGAGGGTTTTATCTCATTATTATAGGCTTTGCCCTACAGATAGTTATATTTAGTGAAAAGTTTTTCTATTCAGGTTATAGATATCTAACTCCATATATCTATATTTTATCCCTTCTCTTACTCCTTACTGCGATACTTTTAAATTTGAGATATAACGGCATGAAGATTGCTCTTATAGGATTTCTTTCTAATCTTACTGTTATAGTTGCTAATGGCGGGTATATGCCCCAAGATATTAATAAACTCCAAATAATGGGAAAAATTGACAAGGTTGAGAACCTGAGTAGGTTTGGGAGATACTATAATGGTATAATAATGTCTCAAGAAACAAGGCTTAATTTTCTTGGAGATATAATAGCTCCAACATTTTTAAAGCCATATGCAGGTGTGCATAGTATTGGCGATATCATCCTGATTGCTGGTTTATGCTATTTCATATTTGAGTTCCTAAGTAAAGAGAATTAACATTACAAAGGCTCTTCTGATAGTGCTCTAGAGATTATTATCTTAAAAGTGATTGCGGATTAGGATTAGCACTAACTTGACATCTACATAAGTACGTGTTAAAATCTACTACTAATAAGAGCCATGAAGGCTTGATAGATAAAGTAAATAATAAATTTAAGGATAATAAGGACCACGAAGGTCAGCTATATGAAATAGCTATCTTTGTGGTCCTTAAATTTTAAGGAGGTGCTTGAAATGAAGAAGTCTTTGGTAGCTCTTTTATTTTGTCTTATCCTAATTATACAGGGAGTTGCCTATGGAGAGACCATTTACACTATAGGAGATACTACAGGTGACTGGGGCATGCCAACACCATATCTACATTATAGCCGCGGGCCTGGCTATGTGAGGATGTCTCTAGTTTTTGATTCGTTACTTTGGAAGAATAAAGATGGACTAGTTGGGCTTCTTGCTAAGGACTGGGCATATGACAAGAGGAATAATGCCTATATATTTACTCTTAGAGATAACATAAAATGGCATGATGGAACCGCATTTACACCTGACGATGTGGTATTTACATTTGAGCACTATAAGAAATACCCTTATCAATTTGTCGATATAAGTTCTATAGTAAAGAAAGTAGAAAAGCTATCCCAAAATAAAATAAAGATATACCTTAGTTATCCTTATGCTCCATTCCTGACAAATGTAGCAGGAACAATACCAATCATACCTAAACATATCTATAAAGATATACAGAACCCGAAAGAGTTTACCGATATAAAGTGCGCCATAGGAACAGGTCCTTTCAAACTAAAGCTCTATGATAAAGCTAGTGGATTATATATATTTGAGGCAAATAAAGACTACTATTTAGGTAATGTAAAGGTTGACCAATTAAAGATTGTAAAGGTAAATAATCAGATTATACCTAATTTGCTTATAAGTGGACAGTTGGATGCGGCAGGAATAGCGCCAGAAATGGTCCCCCTTCTTAAGGATAAGGGATTCAATGTTATAAAATCAACATACGATTGGAATGCTAAGCTTGTCTTTAATCATAAGAGATATCCATTCTCTGATGTAAGATTTAGAAAGGCTGTAGCTTATGCAATAGATAGAGAGAGGATAGTTAAAATAGCTCTAAGGGGAAATGGTATTATTGGTAGTCCTGGGATATTATCTCCAGATAATCCGTACTATTCAGAAGATATAGAACAATATCGTCAAGATATAGAG
>JBMFMV010000092.1:0-5071 GCA_049970495.1 bacterium | reverse complement strand
TAACTAATGTAACAGCAGTAATAATGATTCCTGTAAGAACCGTTATAATCATAGATGTATAATAGGGTCTTATCCCAAGAATAGATATCCTTTTCTTCCCTGCTCTTCTCCCTACGTAGTTACCTATAAGTGCTATAATTCCACTTATAGATATGAGAAATAAGACAAGGGTCCAGTCTAGATTATTCAAAGAGTTCATCACCTATTAGTTTTGTAATATTTTCCCCTGCCCTATCTAAAAATTTTATATTTCTTAATTCATCTTTTATTTTATCCAACTTTTTTTGATCGTTTAGGAGATTTAACGCTTTCTGAGCCAGAATATCAGGAGTAATCTTGTCTATAAGTTCTTCAGTTATCCTTCGTTTAGAAATTATATTGGGTAGAGCTATAAAATCTACCTTTTGGATGAGTCTATTAACTATCATTCTTTTTATAAGCCTACCTATAAAAGGTGTCCTACTTACCCATTCCAATATGCCTTCTAGGGGAATATATTCAGCCCACTGTAGAGGTAATATGGTTATCTGTGGTACACCTAAAAGTGCCAACTGTAAGGTATTAGTCCCTGGGATGTTTATGGCTAATTTTACGTCTTTTACCCAGTTCCATGTGTTTCCACGTTCTATGTAATAAATATTACCAGAATTAGAAATTATTTTATCCTGCTCTATTCTAAAGCCACTTAGAATATATTCATCCAATTTCTCTAAAGGGATAAATGGTGAAATAACGAACTTTATAGGATTATCCACCTCCCCTCTTAGCTGATCTGCGGTTTCAAGCATCAAAGGAAGTACAAGTTTAAGACCGTATGGTCTGCTACCAGGGAGAAATGCTATACTGGATCCTTCTATTTTAATGTTCCTGTCAATACTGTCGAGTATTAAATTACCAACTACAACTTCATTTTCTTTCCCTCGAGAAAATTTAGGATCAGCTAGAAGAATTTTATCTGCCCATCTATTTATATGTACCAAACTATCGTAGTATATAAACAACTTACTTTTTAATCTTATCTTAAACAAAGTCCCCCAATAAGGATCTCCTCCAAGCTGGAGGATGAGTATCTTTTTATCATTTAATTGGGGATATATTAGGAACCTCAATAATTCATCCCTACCTATAACCCTAGAAAATAGTTTAGATTCTGCTATCACCTTAGCCTCAGTCCCACTAGCATATTGACACGGTAAGAGGACTGCTATTATGTCTATATAGGGATAAGTCTCTTTTATAGTTTTAGCTAGAGGTAAGAACCAACCACCTATTTCTCCAGGGCTATTAGTAAGCATGACTAGCTTACTCAATACAGTTTATCCCCCTAAAAATAAATTCAACCGCTCTTTTGATAACACCTTTTTCCCCCAATATTCCCCTTATCCCTTCTAGATCTTTTTTTATATTATCTATTTTCTCTGGATTAGTTAATAAATCCCTTATAATATTTCTTAACTTTATAGGATTAGCATCCCTTTGAAGTAACTCCATAATAGCTGGTTTTCCAAGTAAAATATTTGGCATAGTTGCATAAGGATAATGTACTATCCTTTTAGCTATACTCCAAGAAATCCATGAAAGTTTATACAAGGCTATAACCGGTACACCTATCAGAGAAGCTTCTAATACCGCTGTTCCAGACGCCATAACTAGGAATCTCGAAGCATTCATATAATCATACCTATTGGTAGATATGATAGGTATGTATAAACTTTCCTTTTCTAGAATCTCTTCAATCCATTTGTAGGTAAAATCAGACGCACTAGCTACATAGAAATAAGCCTCTCTATTTATTAATGGCGCTATACCCTTTAGCATAATCGGCAGTAAAGAATAAATCTCCTGTTGCCTACTACCTGGAAACAGTCCGACGAGAGGTAGGTCATCTTTTATCCCCAAACCTTCTCTTATCTTCTCTGGTGGTATTTTAGATTCTACTATATCTAAGAGTGGATGTCCCACAAAATATACATCTACACCATTGTCCTTATATACCTCTGCTTCTTTTGGAAATACAGCTAAGACCTTAATATTAAGCTTCTTTACCTGTTTAGCTATTCCACTACCCCAAAGCCATGCTTGAGGAGAGAAATAGTAAAACATAGGTAAATTAGGTCTTTCTTTTTTGATGAATTTGGCTACCTGTAAATTAAATCCCTGATTATCTATAAAGATCACTGCATCTAAGTCTTCTTCTCTAAGTTTTTCTTTAACCTTGCTATAAATTCTAAGCCAACTTGGCAGAAACTTTACTGGTTCCCAAAAACCAACCGAACCATACTGAGAGGCCTCCTCCCATAATTTAACCCCCCTACTCTTCATATATTCTCCACCAACGCCGTAGAGGGATACCTTTATACCATACTCATTGTTTAATAGGCCGTTAGCTAGATAAGAACCTTGTATATCCCCAGATACTTCTCCTGCTAGGATAGCAATCTTTACATATTCTCTAAGAATGTTTGCACGTCCCATTGTAACGCTTCTTTGGCCGCTTTCACTATCCCCCTCCTACTGTTTCTAATGAATTCTACAATTTCTTCTATTTCTGGTATATTCTCAATCTCTTCTAACATCATAGTTAGTGATTTTGATCTATTTGGATGGGCAAAGTAAAAGATCTTAAATGCTTTCTGTATGATACTCCTTATTTCAGGCGGATATCCTGCCCTCCTAAGCCCAACTACGTTTATACCATAAGCCTTAGCCGGGTGGCCATCAACAAGAGAAAATGGGAGAACATCCTGAACAACTTTAGAGCAGGCTCCTACCATTGCTAATCTTCCTATCCTAGCAAATTGATGTACGCCTACTACTCCTCCTATAACGGCTTTATCCTGTACCTCTACATAACCTGCTAGATTAGAAGAATTTGCCATAGTTATGCCATTACCCAATTTGCAGTTGTGGGCTATGTGAGAATACGCCATAAGAAAATTATTATCACCTATTATAGTAGCCTTATCTTTACCTGATGCCCTATGTATAGTAACAAACTCTCTAAGAATATTGTTATCACCAATTATTACAAAACTTCTTTCCCCTTTATATCGCACATCTTGTGGGGGAGCACCTATAGAGCACCCTCCATATATTTCACATCTACTTCCTATAGTGACCCATGGTCCTATAATGCAATGGGCGTCAATCTTAGTTCCGCTACCTATTGTGGTATCATGTTTTATCACCACATATGGTCCAATTTCTACATCATTTCCTAATTTTACCGATTCATCTATTATCGCTGTTGGATGTATATATGTCACGGATATAATCCTCCTTGTATAAGGCTATCATTAATTCACCTTCCGCTACTACATAGTTATCCACGTAAGCGGTGCATTTTAGTTTACAGAAATTGATCTTCTTCTGAAGAAGCTCTGCTTCTATAACTATCTGATCCCCAGGTCTTACCATCCTACGAAATCTTACTTTATCTACTCCACTCAATATTGCCAGCTGGCTCTTTTCCTTTGCCTCTTCAAGTAAAAGGATACCAGCTATTTGTGCCATAGCCTCTATAATAATGACCCCTGGCGTAATTGGCAATTCCGGGAAATGTCCGGGAAAATATGGTTCATTTATAGTTACATTCTTTACTCCCTTTACCCTTTTACCTTTCTCATATTCTATGATTTTGTCTACCAAAAGAAATGGATATCTATGAGGAAGTATATTTAGGAGTTCATATATATTTAACGTAGCAATTTCCCTATCAATCATCAATCACCTCTTTTATCTTTTTTACTAATTCTACGTGAAGATTATGTCCACCCTTTACTACAAATATTGTAGCATTAATGCGCCTACCCAATAAATAAATATCTCCCATAAGGTCTAAGAGTTTATGTCTAACAAATTCATCTGGATATCGAAGTGGTGAAGAAAATCCACCTTTACTAATTATAACAGAATTAGAAAAACTTCCTCCCTTTGCTAGTCCTTCGGTAATTAGTGTATCGATCTCTTCCTCAAATCCAAAAGTTCTAGCAGGTGCAATCTCTAGTTCGTATCTCAAAGGGTCATGTTCGTAGAATATCCACTGTTTCCCTACCCATGGAAATTCTATCACATAGAAGATAGAAAGACTGTTTCCTGGTAGCGCAAATATTCCTTTATCTTTATTGAAAATCCATACAGGTTCCGAAAGCTGAATTACTTCCCTTTTCTTATCTAAGGTCTTTATCCCTGCTTCTTTTAATTTATCTACAAATGTCTTAGCACTTCCATCACAAGAAGGTATCTCTTCTCCCTCTACAATAATTTCCACATTATCTATCTCCAGTCCGTTGAGAGCAGAAAGGATATGTTCAACTGTATATATCGAATACCCATTATAGGCGAGAATAGTACCCCTATTGGTGGAAATAACCATACTATCTACTTTAATCTTAGTAAAGTTTTTTGCAAAATTAAATACTATACCTGTATCTACTGGTGCTGGAGATATTATAATCCTACTTTCTTTCCCAGTATGTAACCCAACACCTTTTATCTCCACACTATTCTTTACTGTCGTCTGCCACATCTTTTATCTCTAACTGTCTAATTATTTTGGGCAATTTTAGGAGGATTGCCTGTGCCCTTAACCATTCCTTATGTGGTCTAGCAGGTATACCAGATACAACAGAGTTTGAAGGAATGTCTCCTATAACGCCTGTTTTGGCAAAGATTATCGTATTATTACCAATTTTGATATGATCTGCTACTCCTACTTGCCCTCCTAGCATACATCCATTACCTATCTCTGAACTCCCTGCTATCCCACTTTGTCCGGCTATGACGGTATCTTCTCCTATTTTTACATTATGGGCAACTATTACCAGACTATCTATCTTTGTTCCCCTTTTAATGATAGTAGAGCCAAGGGTAGCTCTATCTACCACACTATTAGCTCCAATTTCTACATCGTCTTCTATTATTACATTACCCAAATGAGGAATCCTTATATAAGTTTCTCTATCCCTATAAAAACCAAAACCTTCTTTTCCTATTACTGCTCCATGCTGTATCTTGACTCTCTTACCTATGATGCTTTCATCGTCTATTATTACATTATAACCGATAAAAG
>JBMFMV010000091.1:0-5081 GCA_049970495.1 bacterium | reverse complement strand
GAATAGTAAGAGTAGATAAGACTCCTGGTTTGGGATTCAAGGTCCCGTTTATAGATGCGGTAAATAAGTTTAGTAAAAAGATTCTAGAGTACGATACTAACCCTCAAGTAGCAGTGACACAAGACAAAAAGACTATTATTGTAGATTACTATGCAAAGTATAGGATAGAAGCACCAGATAAATTCTTACAGAGGGTAAGGACACAACAGGGAGCCAATACTATCTTAGACGATGTTGTATATTCAGCTATGAGAAAAGAGGTTGGAAAATATACGCTCTCTCAGATTATTATGGGCAGAGAAGAGATTCCTAATCTAGTAATAAATGACCTAAAAGCCCTTCTACCCGAATACGGTTTAGAGATAGTAGATGTAAGGTTTAAGACTACTAACTTCCCTCAGGAGGTTCAGGCCTCTGTATTTGAAAGGATGAAGGCAGAGAGATTACAGATGGCTCAGAAGTATATATCTGAAGGTGAAAAAGAGAAGGTCTCAATTATGGCAGATGCAAATAAGATAAAGACAGAACTCCTTTCTAAGGCAAATATGGAAAGCCAAAAGATTAAAGGAGAAGGAGAGAGTATAGCTATTTCCCTTATTCAGAATGCATATGCTAAGGCTCCAGAATTGGCATTTATGATAAAATATCTAGATATATATAGCGAGATATTAAAAAAGGAAGATACAAGTATTATAATGTCATCAAAATCTGAGATATTTAAGATACTTCAGGATATGGAGATAAAGTAAAGGAGGGAGCTTTTTTGAATCTACTTATAAAATATAGGTATAACTTCAAAGAAATTCATCTGGAGAAAATTTTATCGGCAAGAGACGATATAAATTTAGTTGATAGCATAGAAGCTGCTGAGGTTATACTAGGGGGTATATCTAAAGAAGAGTTTGAAATGGCAAAAAATTTAAGATGGATACAGGCAACTGGTGCAGGGGTAGACGGACTCCTTTTCCCTGAATTAATAGATAGTAATGTTATACTTACAAACGCAAGTGGGGTTCACCCTATACCTATAGCTGAACATACATTTGCATTAATATTAGCTATTACAAGAGGGCTTATAAAGTCCTTCGAGGGAAAGGATAAAAGAGCTTGGTTACATAATGAAGTATATATAGATGAGCTCTATGGAAAGACAATAGGCATAGTAGGTTATGGAAGAATAGGTCAAGGGATAGCTAGACTAGCTAAGGGTTTTGGTATGAAGATTATTGGTTTAAAGAGACAGCTAGAAAAAAGAGTAGAGGTCAAACCTGATATACTCTTGGGTAAAGACTCATTAGATATACTACTAAAGGAATCGGATATTGTAGTCCTTATTGTTCCCCTTACAAAAGAGACATACCATCTAATAGGGGAAAGAGAACTTAGAATGATGAAGCCTACAAGTATCTTGATAAATGTGGCAAGGGGTAAGGTCATAGATGAAAGCGCGTTAATAAAGGCTCTAAAAGAGAGGTGGATATTTGCAGCTGGACTAGATGTCTTTGAGACAGAGCCTCTACCACCTGAGAGTGAGTTATGGGATCTAGATAATGTGGTGATAACTCCACATATAGCAGGGCTCAACCCATACTATACAGATAGACTGCTAGATATATTTATTAGAAACCTGAAGGCTTATCCTGATGTCTCTAAGATGGTTAACGTGGTAGATAAAAGACTTGGATATTGATAAGGGAAAGCAAGAGAAAGGAACTTATAAGGAAGGGACCAAAAGGTATCTTTGACCTCAATTCTGCCCTTCCTTTTTTTATTAGGTATAATCCATACATAGTTCCCACAACAGAAGAAATTATAATCACTAAAAGAGTGCCATAGAAACCAAGCATCAGAGAAAATATAATGACAAGTTCTATATCTCCAGTTCCTAAACCGCCCTTAAAGAGGATACGTAGCAGATAAAACATAAGAGCAAAGATACCAGCAGTTATAAAGTTAAACAAAACTCCTTGGAGAATTCCATAGATTACTGATAGAATAATGCAAGGTATTACAACTATATCTGGTAACAGCATATATCTTAGGTCTATAAAGAGAGCTATTAATAGAAGAGAAGATACACTAACAAATATCGCAAAATCTAGGGAGAGACCGAATCTCCAGTAAAATAATAGAAATATAATCCCTGTGACAAGCTCAACCATAGGATACTGCAAAGATATCTTCTCTTTGCAGTATCTACATCTTCCCTCTAGTAGTATATAGCTAAGTAGAGGAATATTATCTAGCCAAGAGAGTGGATGCTTACAGTTTGGACAAAAGGAACCTGGACTAACAATAGAGATTCCTTCTGGGATTCTGTATATACATACATTCAAAAAACTCCCTATTATAAGTCCAAAAATAAATATTAATACACTCAACTTAGAGCGTCTACTATAGCCTTTCCTGAGCTAGTTCCAATCCTATTTGCACCAGCAGATATCATTCTTAGGACATCTTCTAGAGTCCTAATACCACCACTAGCCTTGACGCCAAGTTTATCCCCAACTATCTGTCTCATAAGTCTAACATCTTCTACCGTTGCCCCTCCAGGTCCAAATCCGGTGGATGTCTTTACAAAACTTGCCCCACCAGACATTGCTATCTTACAGGCAGTAATCTTTTCTTCGTCTGTAAGATAACAAGTCTCAAGTATCACCTTTACTACTTTTTTACCAGCAAGGTTAACTATCTCCTTTATTTCATTCTCTACATACTCATAGTCTTTACTCTTAAGTGCCCCGATATTTATGACCATATCTAACTCATCTGCCCCGTTTTCCAACGCTTCCCCAGCTTCATACAACTTGGTTTTAGTAGTTGTAGCCCCAAGTGGAAATCCTATGGCAATTCCTACTTTGACCCCAGAACCCTTCATTGTCTCAACAGCAAGTCTGGCAAACCATGGATTTATACATACCGCATAAAATTTGTAGTTCTTTGCCTCTTCAAGAAATATCCTCATCTCTTCGATAGTAGTTTGCGGTTTTAGGAGTGTTTGATCTATATATTTCAGTAATTCATCTCTAGTCATCTATAGTCCTCCTTATATAAACTTCAATTCTTCTAATATCTTTTTCAATACACCCTCTTGTTCTAAATTAATTTCTCCCAAAGGAGCCCTCACATTACCGACATCTATACCCCTAAGCCTTAACATAACCTTTAAAGCAGATATAGATGAGAATTGTTTAGTCAGCGTCCTTATATAATTCAGTTTATACTGTTTTTCTTTAGCTGAATCTAATTTCCCAGAGAGAAAATCACTATATAATCCTACACAGAGTTCAGGTAGGGGATTAGCCAATGCCGAAATGGCTCCTTTTGCCCCCATAATAAGGGCAGGTAGGATAAGACTATCTGTTCCCACAATCACATCTTTATCTACGCCCAACCCATATATAAAATCTTCAAGAGTCTGTAGATCTTTACTGCTGTCCTTTATCCCCCTCACATTGTCTGATTCTTCCATAATAGCCTTGGCTAGTGATGGTTTTACAGTATTTCCAGTATTCCCAGGAAGGTTATAGAGATATACTGGAATTGGTTTTAACGCATGAGCAACACTAACAAAGTGCCTTTTAAGGGCAGAATCTTCTAGTTTGAAATAGTATGGGCTTACTATTGCTACTGCAGATACTCCAGACTCCACAGCAGATTTCCCTACCTCTATAGTATCCTTTGTAGTAATCTCACCAATTTGGGCTATGACAGGGACTCTATATCTTGCTATCTCTACTGCACTTTTAAACAATAAAGTTTTCTCCTCTTTCGAAAGCAAAGGTCCTTCCCCATTCGTCCCAGCTACAAAAAGACCATTTACTCCCTTATCGATAAGAAAGCTTAATAACTTTTCAAATGCAGCAAAATCTACATTATCCCCTTTAAATGGGGTAACTACAGCAGGGATAATACCTTTAAGCATCATTACACCTCTCCTTATAAAATTCTCTCAGCTAAGATTATACTTTATCCATCACATACCGTCAAACTTAGTCTTATACTACACCAAAATTGACCTCATATATTCTATATATCTTGGAAATGCTATCTCTGGCTCTGGTATCTCTGGATGCCACATCTTCTCCCATTCAAAAGAAAGATATCCAATATAGTCAACCTCTTTAAGTAGATTGATAATCTCTACTAGCGGGATATCTCCTTCTCCAGGTAGGACTAATTGCCAACTGTCATCTAATTTCTTGGCATCCTTTATATGTATATGTCTGAGATAAGGCTTCAGAAATTCTAAGGTCTCTCTTGGACTTTCTCCACTTTTATATGGATGCCATACATCCCACAAAGCCTTTATATTCCTACTCTTTGTCTTCTTTATAATCTCTGATATAAGTCTTCCAGTTGAAAAATAATCGTGAGTCTCTACTACAACATCTATACCTAGGTTCTCTATCTTTTCTCCTACCTTATGGAGAGCCTCAGGGATATAACTCATATAATCTAATTCACTGACATCTTTTGGCACATCGCCTATAAAACTTCTCACAATACTAGAGCCCATCTCTTTGGCAAGTTCGCAGTATCTGACAAGGGCTTCTACATTCATATCCCTTTCTTCTTTTATAGGAGAGGCAAATCTAGTATAAGCACTTATACAACATATCTCTATACCATTATCTTCAAAAAGATTCTTTATCTCACGCCTCTCTAAGGGTGAAATCTCTAGAGATATATGCTGTCTACCAGCTCCTCTCAATTCTACCCCATTATATCCATAACGTCTAGCAAAATCGACTATCTTCTTTATATCCCAATTGGGACAACCTAAAGTGCTGAATGATAGTTTCATTATATCTCATCCTTTTCTCTAAAGGGGGTAAATATTAGATAGAACTCAGTCTCTTTAGCATAGGTTACTATCTTTAAGAAGTTGAAATCTTTCACTGAACCATCATGAAATTCTAGCCCTTTTAATTCTCCAACTTCCACGGTTGCATCTATTGGCTCTTTCACATCTATAAAGAGGTTTCCATATTTACCTCTAACTATAAAATTCTTATCTCCGAGCCTTTCTAAATCTCCATTAATCTGTATCCTAGATTCTATCATACCATCACTCTTTA
>JBMFMV010000090.1:0-5088 GCA_049970495.1 bacterium | reverse complement strand
TGTAGGAAAAGAAAAGCTTGATGCTATGGTTAAAGATGCAAAACTAGATCATTGGTATCAACTCTTTAGCAACATGAATGATCCTTGGATGAATCCTAATAGACCTACTATTAATGCATGGAAACTAGTTACTCCACTTGGGGCAGGTACTAGGGTGGTTTTCGAGAGAAATCCATACTATTGGAAAATAGATACTGTTGGGAATCAGCTGCCTTATATAGACAAGTTGACATTTGACATAGTAGAGAATCAAGAGGTGTTAACTTTAAAAGCAATAAACGGAGAAATAGATATGCAATATAGATTTGTAGGTGGTGGGATAAAAGGGTATCCTCTACTTATGGAAAACAGGGAGAAGGGACAATACAGAGTAATAAAAGCTTATCCTGTTTCTATGAATGAAATACTTATCTTCTTTAATCTAAATCATAAGGATCCCGTACTTAGAAAGATATTTAATGACCGAAGGTTTCGTATTGCTATGTCTCATGCTATAAATAGGAAGGAAATTATAGATTTATGTTATTTAGGACAGGCACAGCCTTATCAAGCTGCTCCTCTTCCTCAATCGCCATATTATCACGAGCAGTATGCGAAAGCTTATATAGAATATGATCCTAAGAAAGCAAATCAACTCTTAGACGATATGGATCTTATAAAACGAGATAAAGAGGGTTTCAGATTAAGGCCTGATGGTAAAACATTAGCTATCACTTTAGAAATAGCAAGCTTACCAAATCCTTGGCCTGATGCAGCAGAACTGATAAGGAAATATTGGCAGCAGGTAGGAGTAAAAGTAGATATTAAGATTGAAGATCGTTCTTTGTGGCAGGTAAGGACATCAGGAGCTGAGCATGATGTAAGTATATGGTTTGGAGATGGGGGCGTACATGTAGCTCTTATAGAGGCTTGGTGGTATTTACCAATGAGTAGGAATGCGCGTCAAGCGGTTCTATGGGGGCTATGGTATGAAACAAAAGGAAAATCTGGAGAAGAACCACCTCCAGAAGTAAAAACACAAATGCAACTTTATGATCAGATTCTGTGTACCACGAACCCTAAAAAACAGAAAGATTTATTCCGTCAGATACTTGATATAGATGCTCAGAATCTTTATGTAATAGGGGTATGTACAAGGCCTTTTGCCCCAGGAGTAGTCAAAAATAACTTCTTTAATGTTCCAGACGAGATATTAGAAGACAGTGTCGCTGCTCCAGGACAAACAAATCCTTGTCAGTATTTTATTAAACAGTAGGTAAAATTGAGGGAGTACTCTTATATTTCTAATGGGTACTCCCTCTTCACTATACTAGGAGGGATAAATATGGAATTACTTAGTATCTATGGACCAGCACATTTTGGAAACTTTTATGAATGTATGTCTAAAACAGAGGCAAGAGAATTGTTCAAAGAGTGGAAATCATGGGGAATTAATGGGATAGGAACATATTTTAATCCCGCCAATGCAGTAGATCCTTTTAGTCAAGATCCACTATATAAATGGGCAAGAGAGATGCCTATCATGTTGTGGGAAAGAAAAAGGAAGTTACTTCAGGCGGCACAGGAAAATGGAATGAAAATAACCCTTTCTCTTTCACCGAATGTAGTATATATAGACCAACTTAGGCCAGAACTTGCCGCAGAAACGACTTCTACAGAATATATAGGTCCTAATCTCTGTCCATCAAAACCTGAAGCTAGAAAAATAATCTTAAACAATTGTAAGAATCTATTTGAGTATATAGGTAATGGAGGGGTAAGTATAGATTTTATTCTTGCCTTTTTAAGGGATTGGGGTGGTTGCAATTGTAAGGAGTGTAGTCCATGGATAAAGACCTATTTAGGGTTATGGGAAGATCTTATTCCTATTCTAAAGAAGTATCACCCAAATGTCAAAGTTCAATTTTGTACTTGGTGGATGACGGAAGAAGAGTTAGAAACTATATGCGAATATCTGAAAATTCAAAGACCTAAATGGGTAGATGGGATAAATCTTTCTCTCAACTATTCTACTGAAATCCCTAAGGTAGAATTACCGGATGGATATAAAAAGACGATCTTTTTACATATCTCTTATGCTACCACTCATCTGGATAAATATGGAGTAAAAGGAGGCGTTGTAGCTCCGAATCGCTTGGATATGATCTTTAAGAAGCTAAAAGATTATAATATAGAAGGATTTCAGGCCTATTCAGAAGGGATTTATGACGATCTGAATAAGTTTCTTGTAGCTCATTTAGGTAATAATTCTAGTCTCAATACAAGAGAATTAGTTAAAGATTATTGCCACAAATATTTTAATATAAATAGCTCTACTGATATAGAAGAATTGGTTGATGCTATATATAAGTTGGAAAATCTTAAAGATGAAGAAGCTAGTAAAATTATAGAAACTTTAGAAAAGATAGGTAAAAAATATAACTGCCTATATAATTGGAAATTTGCACTTCTTCTTACAAGAGCGAAAGTTGGAGCATTAGAATGGCAGATAGGGAATAAGGAAACATGGGAGAGAGAATATCAGAAGTTAGCCCCTGAAGAACGCAAAAGGTATATCTATAAAATAGATACCTTAGTAGAAGAAAGGCGTAAAGTCTTAGATTACCTAGAACGATATATCTATAGAGTTGGGGCTCAATGTCATGTACTTGATATTGACAATGACTATAAAATTTGGCAAGAGTGGAAGAAAGGTTTAATCACTCAAGAAGTACCAGAAACTTTTCAAGGATTCATTCCTTAGATGGGTAGGGAGTTATATATGACTTCTAGGGAACTTTTACTCAGAACTTTCAACTGTCAGCCAACATCTAGGGTGCCTATCTCGCCCTTTATTCATGAAAATTTTATCAAGGCTTTCTTTGGCAAGAATGACATTGATGTGATAGAGAAAACTCCTGAAGTTTATGAATACTTCAAGTTTGATTTGATACATAGGAATTGTACCCCTGACTATAATCCTATTGAATATGAGGGAGAAGACTGGAAAGTAGAAAAGAGGATAGAAACAATAGGAACAAGTGAAACAACTGTTACTATTGTAAAAACTCCGGAAGGTACACTAAACCAGGTATATAAGGTTAGACAGATTTCTAAATATGATTTTGAAAAAAGCCCAGTAGAATACTTAATTAAGACTAAAAGAGACTTTTTGCTGTGCAGAAAGTATCAACCTCAAATTCATAAGTTAGATATAACTCCAATTAAAAGGGCAAAATTTTTTACCAAAGAAGGGGGAGTAATAGCTCCCTGGATTCATGGGGTTTTTAATTATGTGGCATACTATTATCGTAAATTAGATGATTTACTTATAGATGCTCTTACTGATAAGGAATTTTATAGAGAAATGATGGAGTATTTCTTAGAACAGAATAAAAGATACATTGTTCGCCTTATTGAGGCTGGGGTTGATATTTTAAGCTATGCAGGGAATATTGCTAATAGTAAAATTATAAGTCCTGAATTCTTTCGTAAGTATATTCTAGAGTATGAGAAAACTCTTATAGATTACATACAGAGTAGGGGGGTAATCGTATTATACCATAACTGTGGATATGCCAGAGCATTGTTACCTATTTATAATGAGTTGAACATAAAAGCTTATGAATCTCTTACTCCACCCCCATATGGAGATACTATTTTAGAAGAAGCTTTAAATATCTTTTCACCTCAGATAACCTTATTAGGGAATATAGATCAGATCTCTCTCTTACGATATGGTTCTCCAGAAGAAATAAGAGAAAGGGTAAAAGAAACGCTTTATTGTGTTAAAAAGCGAGGAAATTTCATCTTGGCAACTACCGATTATCTTCAGGAAGATACTCCATATGAAAATATATTTGCATTAGCTAATGCGGGAAAAGAATTTGGAGAATATTGAAGTGCAGGGAGGCAAAAATGTCCACCTCACAGACCAGATACTCTGGAATTAAACTAGGATTCTGCCCAATTGGGAAATTTGTTTTTAGCCACGAGGATGCATTGAGGGTCAAGACTTTAATAGAAAAGAAGCTTCAAGAATTGAATATTAACTATATTAGTCTTGATGGGGTTTTAAAAGATGGGATAGTTCGCTATCAGGAAGACGTAGAACCAGTTGTGGAATATTTTAAGGAAAATGACATAGATGCAATATTTATGCCTCATTGTAATTTTGGTACCGAAAGCGCAGTAGGTATGATTGGGGCTAAATTAGGAGTTCCAGCCCTCCTTTGGGGACCAAGGGATGAAGCCCCTCTTCCAAATGGTACTAGACTAAGAGATACTTTATGTGGTCTATTCGCATCCAGCAAGGTTTTGTATAAGTTAGGTGTTCCTTTTACTTATATTGAAAACTGTTGGATAGATGATCCAGTTTTAGAGCGAGAAATAGTTAAGTTCTTACAAGCGGTCAATGTTGCTAATGTATTTCGAAAGGGGATACGTATAGCACTTATAGGGCAGCGTATAGATTTCTTCTGGAGTACTATTATAAACGAGAGTGAACTATTAGAACGTTTTAAAGTTGAAGTCTTACCTATAGATCTAGTTGATTTCATCAAAATGGTAAAGTTAAGGGCTCGAAAGCATTATGACAATTATAAGCAAGAAGTTGAAGATATGCGACAAAATTTCCAGATTGAAGGATTTACCTCTGAGCAGCCACTTATTAATGTTTTAGCTATGAGAGACCAAATGTTAGAAATTGCTGAAAAGAATAAGATAGAAGGAATTGCTATTCAGAGCTTTATGTCTATAGTAGAGGAAATGGAGAGTTATGGTACTTTAGCAGAGAGTGCAGTGGCTGACCATTATGTGGTGGGATGTGAGTCCGATATTCATGGGGTAATTAGTGGTATTCTTTTACGTCGAGCTACCTTTAATAAGAATCCTATTTTCCTGGCTGATTTAACCATTCGACATCCGACTAATGACAATGGTATTCTTCTTTGGCATGGAGGGGCTCCTTTATCTTTTATTCACCCAGAAGAAAAGATAAGAATTGCTCCTCACTGGATTCTGCCAACTCCGTATTCTGGAATGACTCATTTCCGTCTCAAAGATGGTCCGATTACTATAACTCGGTTTGATGGAGATCATGGTAACTAT
>JBMFMV010000089.1:0-5294 GCA_049970495.1 bacterium | reverse complement strand
GAACTTTTGTTGAATTCTAGCACTTCTTATTGCCGACTCTCCTACTTTAGCCCAATCTCCAGTCTTTAGAGCTTTCTCCATTGTTGAATATACATCATCCCATTCTCTAGCGTAAGAATATAGGGCCTTATTTATTTTACTATGATACTCTAAAGTATCTACATTACCTCTACCTTCAAGTACTATTACTTTAAAAGAAGGGACAGGTGTTAGCGGTATAATTACTCTTCCTGTTAAAGAATCAAAGAGTGTTATTTTTTCAAATACTATACTATCTGTAGGTTCTATAGAAACAGCTATATTTGCTATTGTGTTATTATCAAGTTCCACATTGAAGAGTGCACCAATTCCTAATATAGTAGAAGCAACATCTGCAGTGCTGCTACTCATACCCTTTCCAAAAGCGAGTTGAGATTCTCTCTTTATAAGTATTCTTTCTATATATTTTTCTGAAATTCCCAGAAAATTTAATGTCTTTCTTATTGCACTTTTCATCTTGGGCATCAGGTTTATTTTGTTTTCGGTTCTACAGAATTCTATATATAGTGTTGTTCCTAATTCTATAGGATAAGAGATTAAAAGCTCTTTCCCCTTTATCACTCCTTGAATAAGTTCTCCACAAGAACCAGGACAATAAGTTATTACCCTTTTTCTCATACGCTAGGAGAGAAAGTCTTTAATGCTTCAATAAGTCTTCTATTACTATCATGGTCCTTTACTGCCAATCTTACATAACTTTTATCTAGACCTTCAAAGTTTTTGCAATTTCGAATAAGTATTCCCTTTTCTAGCAGATAACTTTCCAGAATTGATGTATCAATACTAACCTTTACTAAGATAAAGTTTGCCTGACTTGAGTATGGATAAATCCACTCTATACCAGATAACTCCTTCATAAGGAACTCTCGTCCAAGTTTAATAATCTCTCTTGTGCTCTTCATAAATTCTATATCTTTTAATACATATCTTCCAGCAAGATCTGCTACTATATTAACTGACCATGGTAAAGATTGTTCTTTTATCCTTCTTATAAATTCTTCTGGAGCTATCCCATAACCTAGTCTTAATCCTGGAAGTCCAAAAAATTTAGTAAAGCATCTGACCACACATAGATTTGGAAATAGTTTAATAAAAGTTATTGCTGAATGCCTCGGATAATCCTCTGTAAATTCGATAAAAGCTTCATCTATTACTACAAAAATATCTAGTTTGGCTGTTTCTTCTAGTAAGAACTTAATAGAATTGATATCTATAAGTTTTCCTGTTGGATTATTAGGGTTACATAGAATTAACATACTATGTCTTTTTGTTCTAAGTTTATTAATTAAATAATCTATATTCAACCTTAAATCTTCCCCTATAGGAAAGTACTCTACATTTAGGTTATTTATTCTACAAATACGAGCATATTCAGAAAAAGTAGGGATCGGGATAGTAACGTTTTTCTTTAATGACTGGATACATAAGGAGATAATCTCTATAGCTCCATTTCCTACAAATATATTCTCTGGGTTTATATTTACATAATTTGCTATCTCTTTCCTTAATTCTGTATACTCTGGGTCTGGATAATAGATTATGTTGTCTAGTAAACGGTATAAATACTCTTTTAGTCCTACAGGAAATCCTAGGGGATTGATGTTAGCACTAAAGTCTAGGATTTCAGAAGGTTCTTTGTTTAAAATTCTAGAGAATCTATATATATTTCCACCATGTTCTATCATAGTAGGTACTTGATAAGACAGCCAAGAATAAACCCTAGTATAGATGTACCGTACATCAATCTTACAGACAATAATATATGCTCAGGATTTATTTCCCTTAAAGGCTCACCTATATAAGGTTTTTCTACTATACGTCCTCTATAAGAACTGGGTCCTCCTAACTGGATATTTAATGCTCCAGCTATACTAGCCTCAGGATAGCCACTGTTAGGGCTTGGATTTTTATGTCCGTCGCGTATCATTATATAAAAACTCTTCTGGGCATCTAATCCTAGAAAGAAAGATACAATAACCATAAGAAGAGCAGTTATACGTGATGGTAAGAAATTAGCTATATCATCTAATCGAGCTGAAGCCATTCCAATATTTATATATCTTTCATCTTTATAACCTACCATAGAATCTAATGTGTTTACCGCTTTATAAGCCATAGCTAAGGGAACCCCTCCTAGAAAAAGATAAAATAATGGAGCAATAATACCATCAGAAGTATTTTCGGCTACTGTTTCTATAACCGCTCTACATATATTTTTTACATCAAGGTTCTCTGTATCTCTTCCAACTATATAAGATAAGGCCTTTCTAGCATTATCTATATCATTATTTCTTAAGAATCTATGTATCTTTTTTGCCTCATCTCCAAGACATTTTGTAGCAAGCACGGTGTAGATAAAGATAATGTCTACTATATGGAATAACAATACATTGACTGATAATGTTATCCTAAGAATTAGCCATACTGCCAAATAGGATAATAATACTGTAATACCAGCTAATAGAAATCCTGCTATCTTTTCTGTTTTAGCTGAACGTATAATACGTCTAAGTAGCGGTTCGAAAGATTCTATGAATATACCTATAGCTCTTACTGGATGTGGGAACCAATATGGATCTCCAAATATAAGGTCGGCTGTATATCCCAAGATTACATCTATCATCTGACCCCTATTATACGATATATAGACTCTATATCTAAAGAGTTTCTTACAACTCTTGCTAGTTCATTATACTGCTGGGTCTTTTCTCTAGCTGAACTAACAATCACAGGACTTTCTATCCCTTTCTTCTTATAGATAGAAGATATAAGCTCCTTAAGAAATTCTTCATTATCAAAGATTCCATGTAGATACGTTCCCCATACCCTGCCGTCGCAAGATATGTAACCATCTATTTCATTACATTCCAGACTACCTCTTTTTACTATATAAGAGAAGGGAACTGCATTTTCTCCTATTCTTTCTGTCCTACCCATATGTATCTCATAACCTTTTAGTATGTAAGGGGTATCTTTAAGGCGAGCTACAGATTGGGCAACAATCTTTTCTCTTTCTATAATTGTGACTATATCTAAGGCTCCTAGTCCTTCGTTTTCTTTTACCTCAGATTCTATCCCATATGGGTCTAAAACTTTTTCCCCAAGCATTTGAAATCCTCCACATATCCCGATAACCATACCCCCATTCTGGAGGTATCCTTTTATCTTTTCGTATAAGCTGGTAGTTTTAAGATACAGTAAGTCGCCTATAGTATTTTTAGTCCCTGGTATAATAACTAGATCGGGATTACCAAAATCGTCTGAACTATAAACGTATCTTAGCTTTACTCCTTCCATATAATAAAATGGCTCAAAATCAGTAAAATTTGATATATGAGGTAAGTATATAATGGCTATGTCTATGTTGCCAATATTTTTGGATAATTTTAGATACTCAGTTGCACTATCTTCTTCATCTATATGTATATTCAAATATGGTATAACACCTAATACAGTTCTTCTTATAATTCTTTCTAACATTGTTAAACCAGGTTTTAATATATCAATATCTCCTCTAAACTTATTTATTATTACCCCTTTAACCCTTCTCCTCTCTTTCTGTTCTAGTAATATCATAGTACCTAAGATAGAGGCAAAAACTCCTCCTTTATCTATATCCCCAACAAGAAGAACAGGAGAATCTGCGATTTCTGCCATCCCCATATTAACGATATCATTCTCTTTGAGATTTATCTCAGCCGGACTCCCTGCCCCTTCTATAACAACTATATCATACTGACTAGCTAACTCTTCATAAGCTTCTTTTACAATCTCTTTGAGACTTGGTTTAAACCTTTGATATTCCTCGGCAGTCATATTTCCAAAAACCTTACCTTTTATAATCACCTGACTCCCAATATTACTTGAAGGTTAAGCAGTATTGGATTCATAAGTGCCGATGGTTCTATGTTACAAGCTTCTGCCTGTATAGCTTGAGCCCTACTTATTTCCTTACCATCTACTGTTGCGAAAGAGTTTAAAGACATATTCTGTGACTTAAAGGGAGCTACCTTAAATCCATCTAAGGTAAATATTCTGCATAAAGCAGTCACTATTAAACTTTTCCCAACTGAAGAAGCGGTCCCTTGTACCATAATACTTTTAGCCCTTTTCATTATTTTCTCACTCCTTTAGGCGGTAGCCATTGAGATAGGCTACCGCCATGCTATTTAGGCAATAGAGATCTTATTTAAAAACTTCTGGATGAAGGTATTTTGCTATAATCTCGAGAGCCAGAACTAGTCTTGGTCCAGCCCTAAATATGATGTCATCGTTTATTATGAATATCTTTTGATTCTTTACCGCCTTCAAGGTGTCCCAGCCAGGCCGTTTAGAAATATCTAATGGGTTAGCCCCCATACTTGATTCTGCTCCTATTATCACATCAGGGTCTTCTTTCACAAGCTGTTCTAGACTGAATATAGGGTAGGCAGACTTAGCTGACCCTGCAATATTTATTCCTCCTGCTTTTTTTATTAAATCATCTATAAAACTACCAGGTCCTGCACTCATTAGAGGCTCATGCCATAGCTCGAAGAATACCTTTGGCCTAACCTTAACTTTGCTTACCTTACTTGTAACCTTTGCAATTCTTAGTTTCAAGTCAAAAGCTAATTTCTTAGCGTTTTCTTCTGCTCCAGTGATATGTCCTATAGTGTATATACTCTTTATAACTTCCTCTAGAGTACGCGGATAAGAAACAAATATCGTAAATCCAAGTTGCTCTAATTTCTCTACGACTTGTCTCTGAACTCCCCCTGTAGCTATTATTATATCTGGTTTTAAAGATAAGATCTTCTCAATATTTGGACTCTGAAAAGTGCCAATCTTTTCTTTTGTCTTTGCCTCTTCTGGATAATTACATAATGTAGTTACACCTACCACTCTATCTCCTAAGCCCAGAGCAAAGAGTATCTCTGTTACTGATGGGGCAGTAGAAATTATTCTCTGAGGCTCTTTAAAGACTGTTATTTTCCGTCCGACATCATCCTTGACAGTTATAGGAAAACTGCCAGCAAAAGATATACTACTTATAAGAGTCAAAATCAGTATTAAATTTATAAAATATATAAGTCTTCTCATTTTTTTCCCTCCTTAATAGAAAGATTTACCCCTTATACCACATCAATAAAAAAGATAAAGATACGGATTAATAAAGAAAATCTATGAACTATTTACTCTCTCCATAATGCCAAGCCTCCTTTCCTCGAAGGATCTGGCATACATCCTAATAGGCAGGTCTCCTGGCTTCCAGC
>JBMFMV010000088.1:0-5437 GCA_049970495.1 bacterium | reverse complement strand
GCCAGATTTATTCTGGGATGGAGACTTAATAATTACTCCAGGAGACAATGTAGAGCTTTTGCCTCGTGGTTGGCAATATGCTATTAATGAATTTGGTAATCCTGTTTATTGTACTGCTTGCCCTAATGAAGCCTGGCTTAAAAGAAACCTGCGTATCTTAAATGAACTAGCTTCAATTTTTGACGAAATCTGGTATGACGATGATTTTCGCCTTGATGGAGATCAAGGAGCAGGAAAGCCTCATACAAGTACTGCTGCCTGTTACTGTGATAACTGTTTGGAAGAACTTTCTAAAAGAGTTGGAAATCGGATAACGCGTGAAGATATTTTATCCGATCAAGCTTTGCATAATGCCTGGATAGAGGCTAAAGTTGATAAGTTAACCTCTATCTGGGATATACTCAGTCATACAGCTCACCAGATTAATCCTAAACTGCGTTTGGGATTAATGGTCCGTTGGGGAGGAGAAGAGCGTGATGGTATAGATATTGATAAAATATTATCTCACTCTGGAAGTGATATTTTGTTACGTGCAGGGGAAGGACATTTTACTCGAGATGAATTTAATCTGCCAGAGAACCAAGCCATTGAATACCTTGTCACTTCTTATCACATAAGTTGGTTCCCCCCTAAGACAAAAGTCTGGAGTGAGACCACTTACTTTACAGGAATTACAGAAGAAGATATTCTAAAGAAGATAGCTTTAGCTTTGGCATCTGGTGCGCAGGAATTATCCTACTGTCCCTGTGTACCAGAATGGATTGAAGAACAAAATTTCTTGAGTGAAAAATTAGAATTTATAAAAAGATTGGGTGATACCTTTTCAAATGCTGAATTAATATATCAGCCTATTGCTATTCTACGTACCAAATCAGCAGGCTATGGGGATCGGTTTCCTCTTCAAAGGGTAAGAGATCGACAGCCTTTTCCTCTCTTCAGTCTAGCAGGTTTATGTGCTCAGGTTATTCGTCAAAATCACTGGTGTGATACTGGTAATCAAAAGATATTAGCTGTAACAGGCCGCAGTGTATGGGATTTTAATTTAGATGATCTAGGGGATCGACACTTAATACTAGATGGTTCAGCATTACTAGAGAATTCTCCTCTTAATGCTGAACTTGGACTTGCCAATATTACCAAAACTCTAGATGGCAGGGTAAATTTCTCTGGAGGGATATTTACAAGCGATGGGTTACTCTATTCATCTTCTAGAATAACTATCATTCCCTATGTCTGGCAAGATGTGCCTGAGTTATTATTAAATCAGCTTCTCTACGACATCCGTCGCGTGATAGGCTCAAAAGCCCTTTCTGTAGTGGTAGAAGGAGATCTGTACGTATTACCGGTTCACTATCGTCATAATGATTATGATGCTATCTTACTTGTCAATCTTACACATACTCCTAGAAAGATAGAGCTATATCTAAAGGATACTCGTACACATCTCTATGATCAGGGAGGTATGCCTATAGATAAACATCTCATCCTTGCTCCTGATGAGATTCGTATAATAATTGCCCGTGATTAGCTAAGGAATAATCTTAGTTAAGTAATAAATAGTTGGTTCTACGATGTGTAGATTATTTAGGAAGGGCTCTGTATATTTTATGTCTCCAAATTCTCTATTATCAAAATGATGCTGAGCTCCTACATGATTGTTCCAGTCTACTCCTTCAGTGAGAAAGCCAAAATCCCCATGATGATGCTTTGCTATAGCTCTCAGTATAGTAAGTCCTTTGTTTAGATATACCTCATTCTTGGAGTCACTGTAGGCTTCTAAATAGGCTAATGATGCCTCTGCATTTTCCCATAGATAGGCGGTATCCCAACTTCTCTCCATAAATAGTAAACCTTTAGTCGGTACACCATTTTTATCCTCTGTAAGTTCGAACTGGGTCAGTCCTACAAGAGAATCATTATAAGCAAAATCTTTTATCTTTTTATCATCTAGGATCTTACTGATTTTGTTTAAGACCCTAAAGGCAACCGCATAACTGACATTCTCATTATCATCGTATGTATCATGATTGATACTCCCATAAAAGCCACCATTATCTATAAAAAGATAAGCATTCTTTCTCAACTCCTTAGAGTAATCTTTAAGATTTTTCTCTGTAAGTTCTGCCATAAGTTGTAGTATAAATAAACCGTCTCCACTGTGATCCCATATCGGATCAAAACCGCCTTCTGCTCTTTCCCTATAGATTTTTCCCTCCGGAGTTATTCTTCGCGGAAACCAACCATTTGGACATATTTCAGTTCTGGAAAGGATCCAGTCTAGAAGTTTTTTACCTATCCACAAAAGTTTATCCTTTTTCTCTTTGTCCTCTATAAGATCACCTACAATGATAAGCTGATAGCCTATCTTAGCTAAAGACCCTGGACATAGCCAGTCATTGTTATGCTTAAAATTAAGACAAAATCTATCTTCTAATATATCTCTATAAGGATATATAAAGCAAGTTTTATAATCAATAAACCCATCTTCTAAGATGTGATCTAATATAGAAAGAGCTATCTTCTTTATCTCTTCATCCTTTATATATTCTGCATAGAGTAGGAGCTCATAAGCTCCTCCAACTGCGTTTGCCGCCCATCCTGGACCTTCCAAGCCTCCAAAATCATGCCAGAACATTGGATTTCCATTTACATCTACAAAGGTAGATTTAGCACAGTAATGTCCATTATACTTTGTAAGACAGCAATTTATGACAAAGTTTACTGAATCTCTCATACTATCTAATATTGTATAAGAAGGGTTCTCTGAAAGAAAGAATATACTTTCATTAGATTTAGCCATAATTTACCTCCTTTCCAGTATCGTTTTTTATCAGTTTCCTCTTTTATAGTAATGAGACAGAGAAAAACTTCAATAGCATTTTTTGTGATGATTTTAGCATCATATGATGGGGACGTGATGAAATAAATATTCTCTAGGAGTCATATTAGTAACTTTCTTAAATGCACGAACGAAGGAAGGGAAATCTGCATAACCTACCTCATAAGCTATTTCACATACACTTCTATCAGAGTTTTTGATCAAATATTGTGCTAACTCTATCCTTACTAATCTTACAGCTTCTGTAAAAGACATTTCTACTTCTTTCTTAAATACTTTACTAAAATATGTTGGGCTATAGCCTACAGCTAACGCTACTTCTTCAAGCCTGATTCCTTTAGTGCTTCTCTGTTTTATTATATTTATTGCTTTCTGAATAGGTTCAGAAACCCCTAATAGGTGATCCAGCTTAGAAATATAGTAAAGGTCTTTGTCTTTATTTTTTAACTCGAAGAATTCTACCTCTCTAGCTATGAATGTAGCCAATATCTTCCCTATTTCTGCCCAGTATAGAAGTTCTTTGTAAGACTTTATAGGGATATTATCTACCTCTCTTTTGATATCATTTAGGTCTATATTCTTATCCTTACCAAAGAGGTCTTCATAAAGAGAAAATGGAGGAGCTTCTTCTAGAAAGACTTGGCCGATAAAAATTCCTCCTATCAATTTATTACCAAGCTTAATAGGAATTGCTATATCTACAAGCCCACCATAACATTTTTCTATACAAAATCCTTCTTTCTGATTCATTGCTTTATATAAACGATTATGTTCTATCATAATACAAACCTTATGTCTTCCATCATCGAGCTTAGTAAGAATACATACGGGTGAGTTGTGGGATTTGTAAGACCAATGTAGAGATAGTTCGCTTATCTGATAAGAAAAATAACTCATGTCATAAATGCAGATCCCCATACCACTAAGTTTTGATATTGCTTCTACAGCCTTTTCGAGTAAACTAAGCTTATCCATATAAAATTATTATAATAAAACCTTTCCACACGAACAAAACAATCCCAAAACTTGAAGTTCGGACAGACTATAAAATCTCTATTACTAGTAACCTTTTGAGTCATTTCTTTTATAGAAGAAATTCTCTTTTCAGTTATAATATACCAACTCTAGCTAGAAAAGAGGTCCTTTTTCTAAAAGCAATTACAGTCCAGCTATATAAGTATATTGATACCTATAGTAGAATAAATAAGGGTAAAACTATAAAAGATAGGAGGAAACAGTATGAATATAATTAGAGAAGTTCTTGCATATGGCGGAAATCTTATGCTTACTAGAAATACCTTCCCTAAAAAAGGTACAAAGGCTAGTACTCATAAACACCATCATGAACAGATAAGTTATGTACTATCTGGTAGTTTTAGGTTTATATTGGATAAAGAAGAAAGGATATTAAATGTTGGAGATAGCCTTTATATACCGTCTAATATACCTCACAGTGCAGAGGCACTTGAGGATAACTCTGTAGTATTGGATGTCTTTACACCTCAAAGAGAGGATTTTCTAAGATAAAAAGGAGGAATGACTGTGCAAAGAGGTATAAAAACTAATATAGAGCATTACGGAGAGGATTATCAGAAATTTCTAGGTGCTATAGCTCCACCTATATTTGAGGCATCAAACTTTGCTTTTTCTTCTTATGAAGAGTTAGAGATGCACAGTAGAGGAGAAATAAGTAAGTTCGTTTACACTAGAGGTGGAAATCCTACAATAAGCCTCTTAGAGGATAAGGTTGCTATGTTAGAAAAGGGGGAGGCTTGTAGGGCTTTCTCTTCAGGAATGGGGGCTATAACCTCAAGTATACTATCTTTGGTAAAATCAGGGGATCATATAATATGTCTGAGAGGTATATATGGTCCGACTTATGAGTTCATCTATAATTATTTAAAGAATTTTAATATCTCTTCAACATTTGTAGACGGTAGAAACTTAGATGATATAAAAACCGCTATAAAACCTAATACTAAACTTATATATCTAGAAAGTCCAAACACTTTTTTGTTTGAGGTCTTTGACCTAAAAGCTATAGCTAAGATAGCTAAAGAAAATGGAATTTATACAATTATTGATAATACTTGGGCTACTCCATACTTTCAGAACCCAATAGAGTACGGAATAGATATTGTAGTCCATTCTGCCAGTAAATATCTTGGAGGACATAGTGATGTTGTTGCAGGAGTAGCTGTTACAAATAAAGATTTAATAAAAGGGATTGATAGAAATATCCACCTGCTTGGAGGAGTTATAGGACCCTTTGAAGCATGGCTAATTCTTAGAGGTCTAAGGTCGTTACCTGCTAGGATGGAGTTACATCAGAATAATGCTATGAAAATTGCTGAATTTCTAAATGAGCATCCAAGAGTGATAAGGGTAAACTATCCTGGACTTAAGACGAATCCATATCATCAATTGGCTGTATCTCAAATGAGAGGTTTTAGCGGTTTAATGAGTTTTGAGATAGATGGAGGGAAAAAAGAATTAAAGAAATTCATAAATAGCTTAAAGATCTTTACTATAGCGGTAAGTTGGGGAGGATATGAGAGCTTAGTAATTCCTGGAGAACAAGTATTCAAAGATAGGATC
>JBMFMV010000087.1:0-5517 GCA_049970495.1 bacterium | reverse complement strand
CACATAAAGAGACACCAGGATTAGGAGAAAAGGCAACAAAAAATGAGTACTTGGCTCAATTTATAAATAAATCTAGTAGCGATATAAATACTGTAAGATTTATAACAGGGGCAACGATATCGAGTAAAGCAATAAGAAATGGAGTAAAACAGGGGATAGACTTAATATCTAAAGCTATAGAGAGGTATCAAAAATGAGAAGATTATTTTCTGCTTCTGAAGAAGAAATATTAAGAAGAAAAACGTCAGATATATATTTTGAAAGGACCTATAGAGTCTTAGATTCTATAGGACTTCTCAATACCCCTGTAGTTGGGGAAATCTTTACTAGAAAGAGAGCATATCTAGGGGGGGTTAGAGAGGTGTTAAATCTTCTTGAAGGGAAGAAGCTTAGAATATATTCTCTTGAAGAAGGAGAATATATCGAAGAAAAAGAAGTAGTAATGAGAATTGAAGGACCTTATGGAGAATTTGGCATATATGAAACAGCAATACTTGGGATATTAGCATCTTCGACTGGATGGGTAACTGCCGCTAGAGAATGCAAAGAAGCTAGTAAGGGCAAACCTGTTTTATCCTTTGGTGCTAGACATGTGCATCCTGCAGTAGCCTCTGTGATGGATAGGGCAGCTATCATAGGAGGAGTAGATGGAGTTAGCTCCATTCTAGGGGCTGAGTTGGTAGGAATAATTCCTTCTGGAACGATGCCCCATTCTCTAATACTAATTATCGGGGATACAGTTGAAGCCGCTAGGGCATTTCATAAGGCACATCCAAATATCCCATTAGTAGTATTAGTAGATACATTCAAAGACGAGGCTGAAGAGGCTATAAGGGTAGCCAGAGAGTTTGGCAAGACCCTATATGGAATAAGGCTTGATACTCCAGGAGAAAGAGGTGGAGTAACACCTGAATTGGTTCGTGAGGTAAAGGCAAGACTTATACAAGAAGGATTTGAGCATGTAAAGATATTTGTTTCTGGCGGACTAAATCCTGAAAGGATAAAGCTTCTTTCAGAAGCTGGAGCAGATGTATTTGGAGTTGGAAGTTATATATCTGGGGCTTCTCCTATAGATATGACTTTAGACCTAAAGGTAGTAAAAGGAAAACCAATAGCTAAAAGGGGGAGAATACCTGGAATTACAAATAACCCTAGACTTAAATTAATTTATGATAATTTGGTGCCGGAAGCCGGGGTCGAACCGGCATGAGCTAAAAAGCTCAGCGGATTTTAAGTCCGCAGCGTCTACCTATTCCGCCATTCCGGCAGTTTCTATTACTTATTATACAAAGAAAGTAGCTCTTGTCAATAGCCCCCAAAAATATAATTGGGCGATAAGTAATGCATTATCTTAAAATTTGTGTTAATATATTTCCTGGAGGCTTACTTCTATGCAGGTTACCACCTTTACAGGAGAGGGTGCAACATATAGATTTCGTCAGGGGTTTGAGGCAATAACTGGTGTTGCTGCCCATGAAGCCCTAAATATTAGGGTATTCAAAAGGTATGCTGCAAATACTAACAAAGAGGTTGTAGATACAGAGATAAAAATAAAATTTGCAATAGACCCTGTAACAAAAAGGTTAGTAGTAGTCGGAGGAGAATCTCAGGCAAAGTTCAAGACTAAAAACGAGAAAAAGCAGACAGAGATTTTATTCAGAGAGCCAGAGGAGATAAAAGAAGAGATTCGTAAATTAATAGAAGAGGAGAGAATCCTAGAGAATACAAGTAGTTATAATAATCCTTTTATAAATGAAAGACTAAATTCCATAAGAAGAAAGATAAATAGTTTAAGACTAGAAGCATTGATAAAAGGTATAATGGTAGATATTATCGTTTAATGCTATATCTAGAAGTTATAATTCTATCCCATTCCTCTTCAGAGATAGGTCTATCAAAGCTTCTCAGTTGACTTATCTTAAAACCATGTTTTTGTGCTAATTCTCTAAAATAATTTATCCCTTCTATTGTAAGATCGCTTCCTAGACTCATATCTGAATAGTTCTTCTCCAGTGCTAACATCATAGTTTCAGCCATACAGGCATAAACTAACCCTTTTTCAAGGCCAAAATACCACCCTAGAGATGGCCTACCAGGTACTTCTACTATTCCCCCATCGATCACTAGTACATCTGGCCTTAATTCTTTTATTGATGGGTTTACATTGGGAGGCCTTGATATATCACATACAATTGCACCAAACTTTACATCTTTAGGGTCTATCAGCTCTTTAGGACTGTTAGTTGCTGTAACGATTATATCAGAAGTTGATACCGCCAAAGAAAGGTCTGTAACTATTTCTATATAACCCCTCTCTCCTAATAAATCTATTATCTTCTCCCAAGCATCTAAGTCTTCAATTGAAGGTATACTTAATGTTGACAGGTAATCTCCAATGGTTCCCTTATTAGGAATCCAGCCTTTCTCTAAAGACTTAGCTATATTCATACATAAATCTATCCCTACTTTTCTTAGTCTTTTTATACTTGATTTTGGATGGTTAGGATTCCCAACCAGGATAACTTTACAGACCTCTTCACTTAAGAGTATCGCTAAAGCTCTCCCTATAGAACCAGTAGCCCCTATAACACTAGCGATAGTTTTACTAAGATTAACTCCTAACTTTTTAGAGGCTAATTTCAATGCCTCAATACTAGCAGCTACTGTGTAACTATTACCTGTAGTTAGGGGTACGTACTTACCCTTAATTAATGTCCCACTCCTTGTAACCACAGAAGTATATGCGCCCAATCCTACTATCTTAGCTCCCCTATCAACGGCAAGAGTAATAGCATCTTCTAAAATTTTTAACATTCTATCCTGAGGTGTTTCTATCATCTGTCTTGCGGTATAGGGTATATTAACAAACTCTCCATAAGCAGTAGCACCGTAATCTGAGATTACCCTTACTTTTCCTATTATAAATGGCTTTATTAACTCTTTTCCAATTTCAGAAAAAACAGCTATTTTCTCCTGTGGTAGTATAGATAGGGTTGGATCAAATTCAGAGTAGTTAATAAGATTAAGAGGATGAACTAAGAAAGCAAAAGTCCCATCTTCTTCTGAAGGAGAAATATTATTCCACTGCTCCCTCTTAGTGGTGTCTAGTTTACAAGTTATAGATTGCTCCTTATTTATACCAAGGATCGGTCGAATAACTTCAGAAGTATTCATCTTGTCTAAGAGAGTGAAAACATCTCTAAGTGATTCTATAACTCTTTGACACTCATCCCACTCGGTTATGAAAGAGGGCTCTAATCTTATTACTCTATTATTCTTTAAGGTAGGGGCAAGTCTTATTCTCTTCTCGTTCAGCAGATAACTAACTATAAGAGGAGTTAGATTCTCCTGTTCAGAAAGGATACTCAATATACTCTGAGGATAAAAACTTCTATCCATTTCTAATTCTATCCCTAATAGATATCCCTTACCCCTAACATCTTTTACAAGTTTAGGAAATTCTTTTTTTAGCTTCAGTAATTCCCCAAGTAATCTCTTTCCATTCTCCCTTATCTTATTTATCAACTCCTTATCATCCCTTGTTAGGATGTCTAAGACCTTATCCGCTATTAGGCTAGCTATGTTATTACCAGCAAAGGTAGAAAAATTAACTAGATCAAATCCCTCTGGATAAAATTCCTCGCTAACAAGACAAGCACTAACAGGATATATGCCTCCTCCTAAAACTTTACCCACAAGGAGTAGGTCAGGTTCTACACCTTCTTCCTCACATAAAAAAAGAAAACCCGTACGTCCTAACCCTGTCTGTATCTCATCTACTATAAAGGCAATATTATATTTACGACACAATTCTCTAGCATTAGAGAGGTATCCTTTGGGTGGAAGAATTATGCCACCTTCACCTTGGATGGGTTCAACTATAAACCCAGCATATTGTTCAGCGCTCTTTTCTAGCTCTCTCTTTAAAGCACTTATCTCACCATAAGGGACATAAGTAAACATTTCACTCTGTATCCCATGGTAACCTCCCTTAGCAACTATTATCCTCTTTCTACCAGTTGATACAGAAACCATTTTTATAGCTATCTCAACTGCTTCTGTACCAGAATTAGCAAATACTACATACTTAAGTCCATTAGGAGCCAAACTGATCAATCTTTCAGCTATCCTTTCCTGATATCTAGAGATTGAAGCTTGAGCTATACTAGGTATGCTATCCTTTCTTATACTATCTAAGACCTCCCATATCTCAGGGTGATTAAAACCAAAGGGTAGGGCACCAAATGATGATATAAAATCTAAGTAACAGTTCCCTTCCTCATCGTAGAGATAATTACCTCTACCATGTACAAATACCCTATCTAACTTTATTAATTTCAGCATCCTACTTAGATATGGACTAATATTACTCAAATTTACTTCCTCCTACAATTTTAATTCTAATCTATTCTATCAAAAATAACTCTCCTATACAAACAATGGTATTATGATATAATGGATTACAAATGAAAGTTAGTGTTATCATTCCAACTAGGAATAGAGAAAAGGTTGTCTATAAGTGTATAGAACATATCTTAAAGCAAGACTATTCTCCCTATGAGGTATTGGTTATAGATGATGGGAGTGAAGATGACACAGAGGAGGCTCTAAAAGAATTTTTTTCTTATGAAAATTTTAGGTATATACCTCTTTCGGAGAGAAAAGGTCCAGCTTTCTGTAGAAATCTTGGAGTAAAAGAAAGTAAGGGGGAGTTGATTATCTTTATAGATAGCGATATATTCGTTCTTCCAGACTTTATAAGTAGCCATGTCAAGGCTCACAAGAACCACTCGGAAAAGATTATAGCTGTTGGACCTGTTATAGCTATATCTGAAATAGATTCAAAATTATCCTATAAGGGTTCCATATTAGACTTCTCTAACGCCTATTTTGCTTCGGGGAATGCCTCAATATCAAAGGATATATTTATGAAAATTGGTGGTTTTGATGAGGTTTTTAATGTTTATGGCTGGGAAGATATAGATTTTGGGCTAAAGCTCAAGGCTTCTGGCATAAAATCTATAAAGGTACCAGAAGCCATAGGATACCATTACCAACCATTACCTGATGAAAATACTCTCAAAGCCCTTATAGAAAAAGAACGAGAACGGGCTAAGAGTGCTATTTATCTCTATAAGAAATATCCCACACTAGAGGTAAAACTTATGATTCAGAATACTCTATTTCACAAGGCCTTGAATCAGATTCTTACAGGGTTCGGTTATATAAATGAAAAAAGAGTGATAGATATTTTGAAGTCTAAAAAGAGTTTTAACCACAAAAGATTTTATCTAACTATTTTCCTCACCAAAATGTATCTAGAAGCACTAGACAAGGAGATAAAAATGATTAAATAGCTAAAGTATTCATAGTTAGAAGCTGTGTCATACATAGCATCATATACCTATTCACTCTTAAAAAACTTTCGTAATTATTTAGATTTAGGAATAAATAGAATTATTTAAAAAGGAGGTTAGAGCCTAATGGCTAAAAATTATTCGTTAGAAGAGCTATTAG
>JBMFMV010000086.1:0-5671 GCA_049970495.1 bacterium | reverse complement strand
CCGCTGATCTTACCTCTTCTACTGTTCCAAAGGGAAGTATATATTGTCTGTCTATCTCTCCCCAAAAGGTAATCTTACCTTTATATTTTCTACCTAATTCTTCTATGTTCATACAGAATAGTTGAGAATTTATAGCATCTATTCCAATTTCTATAAGGTCAGGGTATATTGCCTCTATGTGCCCATCTGAATGGAAGAATATAAACTTGTTATGGGAGTGCAATATGTCACAGTAATCTTTATACAGAGGCTTAAAGAATTCTCTCCAAAGTTTAGGGGAGATAAGAAGTGAGTTTTGAGCACCCCAGTCGTCCATAAATGAAACTCCATCTACATCTGTTTTTGCCCACATCTCTATCTCTTTAATAAAAAATTCATGTAACATATCCCTTAATATAAATACTTCTTTTACACTATAGGCAAGGTCTAAAAAGAGATTTTCAGTACCCCTTAGGAACTGCATCCTTTCAAAAGGACGTGTTTCTGTTCCTACCTTAACAAATTTATCTGTTTCCGCGCAACTCTTATTTACTTCAGAAAGATCCGCCTCTTCTAATAATTCCCATGGTAACTCGTAACTTTTTAATGAGGACCAATCCGCTAAAGGCGGATCTTTCACTTCACCTACAACTCCTGGTTCTGCAACCTTCCATACACATCCCCAAGCATCAATGTATTCTCCTACCGTATAAGGAGTCCCTCTTGCTCTTCTACTAACTCCATATCTATATCTTGGTGCTGTAAAGTCAGGTGGATATTTCTTTAAGACTTCTTCTAACTCGTTTTTCCTAAACATTTCTACCCCCGGCAGATACCACAAGTCTCTAGGAACTCTATCAGGATTTTCAAATCTTAATGTTCTTATAACTCTTTCTCTTGAAGTCATCTTATTCCCTCTATACTAATTCTAATATTAATACTTCTTTAGATCCCATGTAGACATTTATTGTATTGTTCGATATTATTTTTATATCTGAGAAATTTTTAAATACTGGATATATCTTTTTAAACTTTTCTTCTATATGTAGATAGCTTTCTATCTCTTTTTCCAAGTTATTAAATACAAAGAGAATCCTTCTATCATCTTGAGTCCTTAAGAGTCTACAGGTTATCCCTGTTTGTGGTGTTACCTTGATTTCTGAGTCTAGGTTAAAGAGTTTATAAAATACCTGGAGAGATTCGGTATTACCTGTTTTCTCATAGAATAGGGACGGATAGGTTAGTATATATATTATTCTGCCTAAACCATATTTACAGCTCAGTATTGCTGGCCTTTTATCCTCAAATTCACCTATAATTTCATAGTCTCTAAAGACTTCTATAAATCTTCTCTCTCCAAGACTATATATTTCTCCAAAGTTGGTCTTTATCTTTAATATATCCTCTGGTACTATTTCTCGTTCTATTATTCCTGTAGCATCAGAAAATCCGTATCCAGGAATCCTCATGGAGAAAAATCCATTCTCTTCGTAACTACATAAACCAGCTTCCGAGAGTAATGTTCCTCCTGTTTCTACAAATTCTAAAAGGTCTTTAGCACCACTTTTAGATATACATATAGGCATTGGAAGATAGATCGTAGAATACCCCTTTAGGTTATCTCCAGCTCTAACTATATCGAATGTTATATTATTCATCCACAGTATATAACTAGCTCCGTGAAAGGCATTTTGGTAATTTAACATCTTATTTACACTTGCTACTATGCTAGAATGCATACTATAGAAGAGACCAACCTTACTCTTAATAGGTCTTAAGTTAGTAAAGATCTCTTCGTTATCTTTAAACGCTTTTACAAAAGACTTAAACTCTTCAGTCCTATAATTTTCTGTTCCGTCCATATTTATAAGACCACAGCCCCCTGCCTCAACTATATATCTTTCTGGTTTGAACTGCCACATAATTATTCCCTTTGCATTATGAGCAACACATAGCCATAGATTAAAAAGCATCTCTTTCTCTTTTATAGGCACATTCATACTCCTGTGTCTTGTTATGCCAGATGTAAGCTCAGAGACCATATATTCACCTTTGGTAATAGACCTTTTTGTCTCTAGATTTACTATTGTTCTTACAAAGTCTTTTGGATTTCTATGCTGAGATTCATAATACATGCTATGTAGTGAAGTTCCATAATAGTCCACCTCTTTTGCTAGCAACCAATCATCCCATCCTGCGCCTAATCTACCAACACCTAGGTCTATATTGGGAGTTCCCCAACTATGAGAATGAGTAATTACTGGATGGATAGGATCTTCAGCTTTTACTAAGGAATAAATCCATCTTATCTGTTCTGCTAAGGACTCCATCCTAAATTTTGCGTAGAATATATATGGAGTTATCATCTCTGGATGAGTTGGGGGCTGAATTTCTTCCCAACTACTATAGGCTTCTCCAAAATGCTTATTTAGTTCTTCTAAGCTAGAGAACTTACTTTTTAGCCAATTTATATACTTTTCTACAGTATATTTACAGTAGCATTCAAAGTTATCTGGTTCATTCCATATATCCCAACTAGATAGACTAGTGCTACCTTTATATCTCTTTACTAATTCTATTAAAAATGGAGTTGCTAATTCTCTTAATTTGAGATTATCCCAACATCCAATATCTCCACCATATATTCTGGTAGGAGATCTTTTAGTACCGTCTGGTTTGATAATCCATGCAGATGCTTCAGTCTGAGCCCAGTATGGGATATGATCGAGAATAATGTTAATTATTACTTTTAAGCTGTATTTTTCTGCCAGTTCCAGAAGTCTATCTAATTTTATCCAATCGAATTTACTCTTTTCTCTTTCTAGATAAGTCCACATAGCCCATATTTTTACAAAGTCTATTCCTAAGTTTTTCATCCTTTTAAAATCGTCTTCCCACTCTTCATCGAGAGGTGTAGGAGGTCTATAATATTGGGTCCCTAGCAAGAAATTAGTATTGAGACCTCTCATGTTCATATTTTGCTCACCTCTTATTTTTTGGATAAAAACCTAAAAATTTTTAAAATTTAACAAAATTATATAGCTACACAACTCAAGTGTCAATGTTTTTGCTTGACTTCTTAGCTGCTTTATTTTTTAATTAACAATAAAGATTTATTAACTCAGGAGGAATAAATTATGACGAGTAAGGAGAGGGTTAAGAGAGCTATACACTTTCAAGGTCCAGATAGGGTACCTCTAAGGTATGCTTTCGATCCAGAGAAGTCTGATATTGTAGGTGTAGGGTATAAATCAGCTAATTATTGGCAACCTAAAAAAGGAGGGGAAGACGAGTGGGGTTGTATTTGGGATAAACTAAGAGGAAGATATGTGGACGCATAGGGATAGGATATTAGCATTAGTTAACCATGAAGAGCCTGATAGGATTGGGATAGGTTATTCAGCCGCCCCTGAGGTGCATAGGGCTCTTAAGGAGTTTCTTGGCATAAAAGATGATGAAGATTTGCTTGAATATCTTGGAGTAGACTTACGGTATGTATCCCCTAAAATCAAATATAAGGCTTCAGATATTTGTTATGCCGATCCTACAGTAGAGGTTACTCCCGAAGGAATTCTCAAAGACATATGGGGTGTTGGATTTATAGAAAAGAGGACACAGATAGGAACTTATATTCAGTTGACTTATCACCCCCTTTACTCTATAAAGAGTGTCGAAGATTTAGAATCATACCCTTGGCCTCAAGCTGATATTTGGGATTACAGTGATATCCCTAATCAGATAGAAAGGTTAGAGGGTTACCCAATATTTGCCCATAGTAGAGGATTTTTCGAGATCAGTTGGTTTATGCGAGGGATGGATAATTTTATGGTGGACCTTTCCTTAAATCCCGAATTGGCATGTATACTTATGGATAAAGTGAAAGATTATTTAGTAGCTAAGTTAATAAAGATCCTAGAGGCTGGAAAAGGAAAGATAGACTTTGTAGAACTAAATGATGATGTGGGAGGACAGAATGGGCTATTGATAAGTCCAGATATGTGGAGAGAATATATAAAACCTCGTATGAAAGAGATGATTGATGTAGCTCACAGTTATGGAGCAAGGATTATGTATCATTCCTGTGGCTCAGTAAGGGCAATAATACCAGACCTTATAGAAATAGGAGTAGAGATATTAAATCCTGTCCAGCCTAAGGCGGCTGGAATGGAACCAAGAGGGTTGAAAAAAGATTTCGGAGATAAGCTCACTTTTTATGGAACAATAGATGAACAGGAGACCCTTCCTTATGGAAAACCTGAGGATGTAAAGGCTGAAGTCTTAGAACGTATCTCCTATATGGCTCCTGGTGGAGGATTTATTATTTCTCCTTGCCATTCTATCCAGCCCGATACATCAGTAGAAAACATTTTGACCTTATACAAGACTGCATTAGAGTATGGAAGATACTATGCTTAGAAGAAATAAAAAAAGGATAAAGCCTTTAATGGCTATCCTTTTTTCTCTAGAAACTCTATATCTGGGCTTTACTTATTCTAAGAACTTGAAGCTTGCAATTATCTTTCTAAAGGTTGCCTCCATATTTTGGAAACTATCCAAGACTGTGTCGCATAGTACTGCGATGCCATAATTATCCTTTACAGTATATGCCTCTATAGTCTTTACCGGAATATTGTTATTTTCTCCTTTGAATGTAAACGAATATACTCTTAACATTCCGGGTGTCCCAGCTAATTTATACTCTGTTAGAGATTCCTCTGAATACTCTGGTAAATTATCCTTTAACCAATTTCCTACCGCTTCAGCATACTGTTTTGCAGTGAATCCTTCAGGGATTTCTTCCATCATTACGATTAGCTCTGAAGAGGTATCTTCATTATAAAACCAGGCTAAAGCTCCTTCTAATTCTCCTTCTACCCAACCCTCAGGATAGGATATACTGAACCCTACTTCCGAGTCTGTATAGGTATTAGTCAGTTCTTGACCTGTTGCTTCTTGGGCTAATGCGCTTGATACAAAAGATAGAAAGAGTAAAGAAATCAGCACTATACTGCTTACTACTTTTTGGTAGCTCATTTCTAAAAGACCTCCATTCTTTTTACAGCCAATAGGCTAAAGATTTTTATTTATAGCTTATTATAACATAATTTTTGTTATGGTAAAATAGAAAAGAAGATTTAAATGGAGGTGAATAATTTTGACTTATACGACGATTATGGAAAAAGAGATAAGGGAAGAACCAACTATACTTAATAAGATCTTAGAGAATAATGTACCTGTATTAAAGAGGATAAAGAAATATTTAGAGGATAGAGAGATAGATGGTGTATATATATCTGCTAGAGGTACTTCCGATAATGCTAGTACGTTAGGGAAGTATTTGATAGAGTCTATGCTTAGGTGCATTACTGCCCTTTCTGCCCCATCACTCTTTACAATATATAAGGAGCCTCCATCTTTAAAGAATAAGATTGTAATAGGAGTGTCCCAATCAGGTGAAAGTGAGGATGTCTGTGAGGTGATAGCTTGGGGCAAAAGAGAAGGGGCTTTGTGTATAGGTATAACCAATAACCAAGATAGTCTTTTGGCAAATTTGGTGGACGAAATTCTCCCATGTTGGGCGGGTGAGGAAAAGAGTGTTCCAGCTACTAAGACATATCTAGCTGAAATCTTTAACCTCTACCTATTCTGTTCAATTTTGGCTGAAAGAGAAGATATGTTACAATCATTAGAG
>JBMFMV010000085.1:0-5953 GCA_049970495.1 bacterium | reverse complement strand
TTTTATAAAATTATACTACAAGCTTCCAGGAGGTGAAATTTTGATTACAGATCAGGAGTTTCCGAGAGACTACTCTCTTATATCCTTTGTGAGCAAAATAAGAACTCCTTACAAATGGTCCAGCCACTACGTACTTTAACCCGGCTTTATAAGCTAGAGCTTCAATCTCCTTGAACTTTTCAGGGGTAACGTACTCCTTTACTGGTAAGTGCTCCTTTGTAGGCTGAAGATACTGTCCTATAGTAAGGATATCACAGCCTACATCTGTTAACATCTTAAAGGCCTCACTCAATTCCTCTACTGTCTCCCCCAATCCTACCATAATGCCAGATTTGGTAATTATACTGGGATTATACCCCTTAGTCCAATAGAGGATATCTAATGACCTTTTAAAATCAGCCATAGGCCTTACTGTAGGGTAAAGTGAAGGCACTGTCTCTATATTATGGTTTAAGACATCTGGAGAGGCTGACAAAACCTCAAATAGAGCTTCCTTATTCCCTTTGAAGTCTGGTATTAAGACCTCAACCTTTATTTCTTTATTAGTTTTTCTTATCTCTAGAATGACCTCTTTAAACTCTTCTGCACCTCCTTTCGGTAGGTCATCTCTTGTTACCGATGTGATAACTACATATTTTAGATTTAATAGCTCTACTGCTTTAGCTACCTTTTTAGGTTCTTCTGGATCTACAGGGTTAGGTTTACCCTTTTTTATACCACAAAACCTGCAATTTCTAGTGCATACATCTCCAAGTATTAAGAAGGTAGCTATTCCCTGATTAAAACATTCAGATATATTAGGACATAGAGCAGATTCACAGACGGTATGAAGAGACCCTTCTTTTAATATATGCTTAACCTTTATAGCATCTATAGTATCTAAGCCTATCCTTTTTCTAAGCCAGGTAGGTTTAGCTGTTCCCATTAACTAGACTCCTTTCAAAAACCATACTAAATATATGTATAAATCTCTTTTTTAGTTCGTCCATATCTACTTTGAAACCAAGAATCTTTTCTATAGAAACCATTTCTACATCTTCTAACCCACAAGGATTGAAGAGTTTAAAATCTTCTAGCTTATTATTTACATTTAATGCTAGGCCATGATAGGTTACCCATTTCTTGACTGCAACTCCTATAGAGCATATCTTCCTTTTTTCATCTATCCATACGCCTGTATAGTTCTGCCTTTTTATTCCCTTAATGTTATATGTATCTAAGAGTTGTATTATCACCTCTTCTAGATTTCTTACGTAAGTATGGACATCCCTTTTTTCTAACCTTATTATAGGATAAACTACCATTTGTCCTGGTTCGTGTAGGGTTATGCTACCTCCTCTTTTAGTTTTATATATCTCTATTCCTCTTTCTTTAATCCTCTCAGGACTCTCTTTAAATACTACTTCCTCTTTTGTGCTTCTACCTAGAGTGATTACCGATGGATGCTCTACCAAAAGGATATGCTCTGGTAATATCTCTTTCATCACCTTCTCTACTATCTCTTCCTGTAATATCTCAGTCTCTCTATATCTTTTTAGCCCTAAATCTATATAAATGCAAGTTTTCTCCTTTAACTTAGCGAAAACCGTCTCCACTATCAAAACCTTCTATAATAGGTCTTTTTAACATTCATTATACCATACTTAAGTTATTTTTCTATTTACTATTCGCCATCTTGGATATATAATTATTATTACCATAATAGTAATATTTAGAATTGGAGGATAAAATGTTTGAGGCATTGAAAGCAGATTTTAGAGCAGTTTTTGAGAAAGACCCTGCAGCAAGGAATGCCTTACAAGTTATACTATTCTATCCTGGCTTCCATGCTATTATAGGATACAGAATAGCACATTGGTTTTGGGAGATAGGTCTTAAATCTATAGCTATGTGTATCTCATTCATAGTTCGAAGATTTACTGGTATAGAGATACATCCTGCAGCTAAAATAGGTAAAGGCTTTTTTATAGATCACGGTATGGGGGTAGTCATAGGTGAGACTACTGAGATTGGAGATGATGTCTTATTATATCAGGGGGTTACCCTTGGTGGAACAGGGAAAGATAAAGGTAAGAAGCATCCTACTTTGGGTAATAACATAGTAGTTGGTGCAGGGGCAAAGGTCTTAGGTCCAGTTACTATAGGGGATAACGTAAAGATAGGAGCAGGTTCAGTGGTTCTAAAGTCTATTCCGCCTAATTCTACTGTGGTAGGAGTTCCAGGAAAGATTGTTAGAAGAAACGGACATAAGCTTACTCCTGCCGAGCAGCTGGCACATGGAGATGTTCCTGATATAGAGTATGAGATTATAGAGAAGTTACAACGAGAAGTAGAAACTTTAAAGGAGGAAGTTGCTAGATTAAGACAAGAACTTGATTCTATCTTAGCTAAGTCTCTAGATTCAGAGAATTAAGTCTTTACTAAGCAGGATTTATATAGGCAGATATCTTACCTTCAAAGTTCCTAAGTAATATCTGATTCCCATCTCTTCCTATAATATACTGTGGACTTATAGGAATCTTACCCATCCCTGGAGCATCTACTATAAATGTAGGGACTGCAAGCCCTGAGGTAAATCCTTGAAGGGCTTCTATAATTTCTACCCCTTTTTCTAAGGGGGTCCTAAAGTGAGAAAGTCCCTCTACCATATCACACTGATATAGATAGTAGGGTCTTACTCTTATTTTTAGTAAATCTTGAACAAGTTTCTTCATAACTATTACCTCATCATTTATTCCTTTTAAAAGGACTGATTGATTACCTAGGGGTATTCCTGCGTCAGCTAACATCTCACAAGCCTTCGATGACTCAGTAGTAATCTCATTGGGATGATTAAAGTGTGTATTGATCCATATAGGATGATACCTCCGAAGCATATTACATAGTTCTGGAGTAACTCTTTGAGGTAAGGTTACTGGTACTCTTGTACCTATTCTAATAACTTCAACATGTTTTATATCCCTTAAACTAGAGAGTATCCTTTCTATTGCCTGATCTGGAAGAATTAGTGGATCTCCTCCTGAGACAATAACGTCTCTAATCCCACTATGGGAGGAGATGTACTTGATAGCACTATTTATATCTATATGTATATGGATGTTGTTTTTTCTTTCCATTTTTACTGTTAGTCTCCTTCTAGTACAGTGTCTACATAAAGTCGGACAAGAATCTGTTATAAGTAGAAGGGCTCTATCTGGATATCTATGAACTAATCCAGGCACTGGGGAATAGATTTCTTCTTTTAACGGGTCTTCTGCCTCATAAGGCGCTTTTTCTAACTCATGTATACTTGGTATTGATTGGAGTCTTATAGGATCATTATGATCAGACTGATCTATCAGTGAGAGATAATATGGGGTAATAGACATCTTTAGAAATTTCAAACTTTCTTCTATCTCTACCCTTTCCTGTTCTGTTAAATCTAAAATCTTTTCTAATTCTTCTAGTCTAGTAATTCTGTTTTTGAGTTGCCATCGCCAATCATTCCACAACTTTTCATCGACTTTAAAAAAGGACTTTATCTTAGATTCTAATCTAACCGACTCTCTATTCATCTCCTAATTCCCTTCCTTATTTAGAAGAGCTGGATATCTTAAGATTCCAGCTCTCAAGATACTGGCAATTAATTCTTCGTAAACTATACCCCTGACCCTAGCCATATCAGGAAAGTTCCCTTCTTTTGGGTCAAGGTCTGGTAAAGGATTTATTTCTAGGACATATGGAATTTCATCCTTAGATACTCTAACATCTATTCTGGCTAGGTCTCTACATTTAAAAACTTTGTATACCTTTAGCGAGATATCGTGTATCTTTCTATATAGCCCATCACTTAACGGGGCTGGACAATAGTGTTTTACTAGATACCAGTATTTAGCCTTTATTACTCCACTAGCAAATTTACCAAGTTCATTAGGAATAGACGAAAAATCAAGTTCTTTTATAGGTAATACTTCTGGAGGGTTATTTCCTAATATACCTATTGTAAGTTCTCTGCCTTCTATAAATTCTTCAACAAGAGCAGGCTGATGATAGAGAGTAATAATCTTTTCTACCTGTTCATCTAATTCTTTAATTGAGTACACTATACTTTTGCTGTCTAACCCCATACTAGAACCCTCGTGGCTTGGCTTTACTATCATAGGGAACTTTAAGCCTGTTATATTTTGTGTCTCTTTAGGATTAGATATAACTACATAATTGGGCGTAGGAATACCTTCTGAGATGAGAATCCTTTTGGTGATAGGTTTATCCAAAGTTATAGCCATTGTTAATGGTCCAGAACCAGTATAAGGAATTCCTAGCCATTCTAAGATTGCAGGAACATGTGATTCTCTTGATTCTCCCCTTATACCTTCTGCAATGTTAAATACTATATCTGGAGAGGTCTCCTTTAATCTCTCAACGAAGAATTCATCTGCTTCTAAGGGAAAAACCTTATGTCCTAAAGAAATTAGGGCTTTAGTAATAGCCTCTATAGTCCGGGGCGGATCAAACTCCGCATACCGGTCTGGAGGCTCATCATCCTCAATTGTAATCTCTTCCGGCTTCTTGTTAAAAGCTAAGGCTACTTTCATACTTACTAAATTATACTCAGGCTTTTTTAAAAGTCAATATTTTCTAGGCTCTGATCTGTGGATCACCTTTTAAAGAACTCCTTTCTGGCTAGATAAGGATCCTAGTATTTATATTCTAGATGATTAAAAACAATTATAAACTAGTTGTGTATAATTTAAGTTTTCTAATAAAAAGGCGAGGGAAACCCCTCGCCTCAGAATAGGCTAAACTAGCCTATCTAAAGATTACTCCAAATACAAGTGCAATTATAGACATAAGTTTTATCAAGATGTTCATAGACGGACCTGCAGTATCTTTAAATGGGTCACCTACCGTATCACCAATTACCGCTGCTGCATGTGTAGGGGTCCCTTTACCTCCTAAATTTCCTGCTTCTATGTATTTTTTAGCATTATCCCAGGCTCCACCGCTATTTGCCATCATAATGGCTAGGGCTACTCCAGTTAATATTGCTCCAAGTAAGAATCCTCCTACTGCTTCTTTCCCTAATGTCAGCCCCATAAGTATAGGGGCAACAACCGCTATAAGGCTAGGTGCTAACATCTCTCTTAAAGCTCCCTTAGTTGCTATGTCTACGCAACGGGCATACTCTGCCCTAGCTTTTCCTTCCATAAGTCCTTTAATTTCTCTGAACTGTCTCCTTACTTCTTCCACTATAAGATTTGCTGTCCTACCAACAGCCTCCATAGCAAATGCAGCAAACATAAATGGCATTAGAGCTCCTATAAAAGAACCTATTAGAGCTTTTACAGAAAGTATATTGACTATATTTAAACCTACCGTATGAGAATAAGCACTAAATAGAGCAAGTGCAGTTAATGCTGCAGAACCAATGGCAAAGCCTTTACCGATAGCAGCAGTGGTATTTCCTAGAGCATCGAGCCTATCTGTTACCTTACGGATATTAGCTCCGAGTCCAGCCATTTCTGCAATACCACCTGCATTATCTGCTATTGGTCCGTAGGCATCTGTTGACATTACAACTCCTATAGTAGCTAACATTCCTACACCCGCAATGGCTACACCATAGAGCCCGTTTAGAGCCCAGGAAATACCAATAGCTCCTGCAATCATAATCACCGGAACTATAATACTCTTCATCCCTAATGCGAGTCCCCTTATTATGACTGTGGCAGCTCCTGTCTGTGCACTCTCAGCGAGGCTTACTATAGGCTTACCAGAAGTATAGTATTCAGATACAAGACCTATGATTATACCCACTATAAGTCCAGAGAGTAGTGCATAAAAAGGATTATAAGAGTTTAATAGAGACTTAGTTAGAGGTATAGCTACTATTACTAAAATAATTGCTGCTACATACGTTCCCCATCTAAGAGCAGCTTGAGGATCCCCCTTCCCAAATAGCTGTACATAGAAG
>JBMFMV010000084.1:0-5957 GCA_049970495.1 bacterium | reverse complement strand
GGTGACAAAGGCCATAGGAGAACCAAGACTTCCAACCCTAAAGGGCAAGATAAAGGCAAGGAATACCAAGATAGAGGTATTCGACTTAGAAAGATTAAATGTAGCAAAAGAAGAGGTTGGACTCTCGGGGTCTCTTACAAGGGTAGTGAAGATATTCTATCCGAAGATATCAAGAGTTGGCAAGAAGATAAGGTCAAAAGACCCTGAAGAGGCAGCTAATCTTATTATAGAATTTCTAGAAGAAAGAGGCATACTATGAGTGGAGAAGTAGTTATACTAGGAGAAGTAAGAAGGGGTAGAATTCATCCTGTAACATATGAACTATTGGCATGGGGTAAGGGGCTTTCTGAAAAGCTAAAGACAAAACTTTCTGCATTAATCTTGGGGTATAATCTGAAAGGACTAGAAGAGGTTATACATTATGGGGCAGATAAGGTTTACTACTTTGAACATCCAAGACTCGATATCTTTAACCCAGAAGTCTATGCAGAAGTCCTCACTCCTTTTATAGAAGAGATAAAACCTGACATAGTCCTAGCAGGTGCTACAACTACTGGTAGAACAATAATGCCATACCTAGCTGGAAAGTTAAAGGCTGGCCTTACGGCTGACTGCACATCACTAGACATAGAAGAAGATACAGGCCTACTATTACAGACTAGACCTGCCATTGGTGGAAATGTCCTTGCTACAATAAAGACTCCAAATTCTAAGCCACAGATGGCAACAGTAAGGCCTAGGGGTAGAAAGCCTCTTGAAAAAGACCCCAAAAGAGGAGGAGAGATTGAAATAATTAAACCAGATATAAATTTTAATTCTAGGATAGAGATGTTAGATTTTAAACCTAGAGAAGAAGAGGTCTCACTTGTAGATGCAGAGGTTGTAATATCAGGAGGAAAAGGATTAAAGGATTCAAGAAATATCTCCTTACTCTTTGAGATATCTAAATTGCTAGGCTCTTCTGCTGTAGGAGCCTCTAGAGCAGTTGTAGATATAGGTTGGATAGGGTACTCTCATCAGATAGGGCTGAGTGGAAAGACGGTAAATCCAAAAGTGTACATAGCAGTTGGCATATCAGGTGCTATCCAACACCTAGCAGGTATGATGAACTCCGAGAGTATAATTGCAATAAATAAAGACTCTGAGGCTCCAATATTTCAAGTAGCAGATTTAGGAATAGTAGGAGATGCTTTGGATATTCTGCCAATTCTAAAGAAAAAACTAGAAGAGAGGAAAAGATAATGTTTAAGAAGGTAACTAAAGAAATTATAGATAAACTGGTAGATATCTGCGGAAATAATGATGTATCTACAGAAGAGGAAGATCTAGAAAGATACTCTCAGGACGAATCTGGCAGATTCTATGCACATCCACCTGAAGTAGTTGTGAAGGTAGAAAATGTTTGGGAAATATCAAAGGTCCTAAAACTAGCAAATGAAAATCTCATACCAGTTACACCTAGAGGTGCAGGAAGCGGGGTAGTAGGAGGAGCAGTTCCCATATATGGAGGAATACTTCTATCCCTAGAAAAGATGAATCAGATATTGGAGATAGATAGGGTCAACCTTGTGGCAGTTGCCGAGCCAGGAGTAGTAACTAATGATTTGTGTAAAAAGGTAGCAGAAGAGGGCCTTTTTTATCCTGGATATCCTATGAGTGTAGAAACAAGCTTCCTGGGAGGGAATGTCGCCACAAATGCAGGAGGAAGCAAAGTAATAAAGTATGGGAATACTGGGCATCATATATTGGGATTGGAGGTAGTCTTACCTTCTGGTGAGGTCTTATCCTTAGGAGGGAAAAGGAGGAAAGATTCTAGCGGGTATAGTCTATTAAACCTTATGATAGGTTCCGAGGGGACATTGGGGGTATTTAGTAAGGTCATAGTAAACCTTATCCCACTTCCGTTGTACACGGTCGACCTGTTAGTCCCCTTTCCTACAGTGGAATCTGCTATTAAAACTGTTCCTGAGGTTATAACCGAGAGCAAAGTTCTTCCTTGTGCTGTGGAATTCTTAGACCGTCCGTCGGTAGAAGTGGCAAGTCTATATACTAAGAGTAGATGGGAATATCAAGATAAGGCAGAATCCTATCTACTTATACAGTTTGATGGGAATAACAAATCCCACCTGGAAGAATCATATATAAGAGCAGGAGAAGCCTGCCTAAAGTCGGGGGCTTTAGAGGTCTTTGTAGCCGAAAACCCATTCGCATCTGAAAGATTATGGAGACTAAGGAGAAACTATCTAGAGGCAATAAAGGCAATAGATCCCCATGTTGTTACTGGAGATGCTGTTGTTCCAACTTCTTTGATCCCAAAGATGCTAATGAAGATAAAAGAGATTGGAGAAGAATATAAAACGGAGATTCTTTGCGTTGCTCACGCTGGTGATGGAAATATCCATTCTGCACCACTAAAGCCAAAAGATATAGACCCAGAGGACTGGCAGGTAATACAGGAAGAGATACTTGATAAGATAGCAATAGAGGCAAGTCTACTTGGAGGAGCTCCAAGTGGAGAACACGGCATTGGATATGTAAAAAAGAAGGCATTGTATCTATCTAAGAAAAATGAGATACCTCTTATGAAAGAGATAAAGAAAGTCCTAGATCCCAACGGTATTATGAATCCAGGTAAGATATTTTAGAAGTCTTATCAGCCAGCATATTTACTTGTAATCTGTTTATTTGTTTTATATAATTAGCTTAGAAAGAGGTTATTAGAGGTTATAAATGAGGGGTCAAGAATAGAGCTATCTGCCGAGGAAAAGTTTCCTATTCCCTTTTAGAAAAGCCAATACCATCTTTTACTTCTATCTCTCTTAATTTCTCATTAAAAGAGTATAGCTGGTATTTTCCTAATACTGGTCCCTTTGCGGAAGCAGAGTTACCAGGTGAATTAAAAAGGTTAAAGACAATACTTCCTAAAGGACTGTGCTTTGGAATGTGTTTAACAGCCGGCTTGGCTTATTTTAACAAGATTAAATTACCAAGATGTAAAGATCCCTATCTCTTACCCGAGGTATGGAAAAAGGCTATTTATGACGCTCAATATGAAGGGATAAATCTCGCTGTAGGACCTTTGGGATGGTGGATAATCCCTAAGATTACAACGAATATCTATTTCACTCCCAAAAGAATCTTATATGAGTTAGAGTCTTCTCTGAAAAATGGGATTCCATGTATACTTTTTGTTAAAGTTAAAGAGATAAAATCAAACCACACTGTATTGGCTTATGGAACTGAGGTGGAAAATGAAAACATAAGGATAACTATTTATGACCCAAATTTCCCTTTAGAGGAAAGATATTTATTATTTAAGAGAGACATAAATACTAATGAAGTAAAGATGGTAGATCCATATTATGGAACAATATTCTATTTTTGGAAGATAAAAGAAGTGATAAAGCTTTCTAGAGAAAACTATACTTGTAATACCGACAGTAGACGGGTAGAAATTGTAAAGACAAATGTAACCCCAGTATATAATGGGGTCAGAATAGACTTCAGAGTAAGGAACAACTCTAATTTTAAGAAATGGATAAGGTTCTTATTGGATTACATAGTAGACAATAAACTATGGAGCGATGTTGGGATGGGATTAGATAATATCGTCCTAGAAGTAGGAGAGCAGGAGACTATAAATGAATACTGGATTAACCTATTGTAATAATGGTGTCTGTTCACTAAGTTTTTATGCTCTTTATTAATCGAATAATTTCTGAACAAAAAATTATAGATGCTTGACAACAGAAAATTTTTAATTTATAATTTCTTTATAAGAATAAATAGGAGTATGTTATGAGAGCGATAAATATTAGAAGAATGCATGAAACAAATATATCCCTAGTTCTTAATACTATAAGAACAAATGACGGTATTTCTCGTTATGAAATTTCAAAACTTACCAAATTAAGCCCTTCTGCAGTGTCTAATATAATAGACCTACTTGTTAAGGTAGGTTTTGTCGTAGAAGGTCCCGGAGAGACTAAGGGTGCAGGTAGAAGGCCTATAAGACTCTCTTTAAATGATAGTATGCACTTTCCTATAGGTATAGAGATAGAAAGCGACAAAATAACAGGGGTTTTAATTAATTTAGTAGGGGATGTAATAAAGCAAGTCACAGAAGTTATATCTCCTGAAATAGACTATAAGGAGATTTTGACTAGAGTAGCGGACATCTATTTCAAGCTTTCTAAAGACTTTAAATATGATCAGATTATGGGATTAGGTGTTGCTATACCGGGTATTGTAGACAGTAAGAATGGTGTTTCAATTTTTTCGGAGAATTTAGGTTGGTATAAAGTACCTGTATTAGAATTCCTCAAAAGAGAAATAGATGTTCCTATATTTATCGAGCAGAATATAAGGGCAGTTACCCTTGGAGAACTGTGGTATGGCGCAGGAATAGGAAAGAACAATATTATATGTGTTAGAGTTGGTAGTGGGGTAAGCGCAGGTTTTGTAATAAACGGAAGTATCTACAGGGGTTCAACTGGAATAGTAGGAGAATTCGGGCATACAGTAGTAGAACTAGACGGAAACAGGTGTAGATGTGGAGGACAGGGCTGTTTAGAAAGTTATGTTTCTACCCAAGTTCTTATTAATAAGGTCTTAGAAGGACTGAAAAATAGGGTTTACTCTCAAGTTTCATTGAAAGGAAAAAATAGAGATGAAATGCTAGAAGAAATAATCTCTGCAGGGAAAAGAGGAGATAGATTTATCTTAAACATATTTGAAGAGATGGGAAGGTATTTAGGTATAGGTATATCCAATCTTATAAATCTTTTTAATCCTGAAATAGTTGTAATAGCAGGAGGTCTAGCTAAGGCAGAAGAACTTCTACTTGAACCGGTTATAAGAACAGTTAAATGTCGAGTATTTCCTCCTATTCCAGAGTTTGATATACCAGAAATCACCATTTCCAAATTGGGAGCTTTCACATGTGCTATAGGGGCAGGGACTTTTGTCATTGAAGATATATTCTTACATCCTAAGAAAAAATTACAGAGGGAAAAGGTATGATTGAAAATTGGCAGAGGATATTAGTCTTTTCTGCTCATCCAGATGATGAGATACTTGGGGTAGGCGGGACAATAGCAAGGCTTTCGAACCTGGGAAAAGAGGTTTATGTAGTTACATTTGCTATAGGAGAGACTAGCTATAGCTCTATCGAAATGAAAGAAAAGATAAGAGAAGTAAGGCTAAAAGAAGCCGAAGAGTGCAATAAAATTTTAGGGATAAAAGAAAGAGTAATACTATATAAGCCTAATCAAGGAATTACAAATGACAAAGAAACATATCAAGAATGTGTAAAGATTATAAGAAAATACAAACCTGATGTGATTTTTACTCACTATAAAAAGGATAAACATAGAGACCATAGAGCAGTATGGGAGATTACAGACGAAGCCAGATGGAAAGCGGCTGAGAATGTCTTAGCAGATTTTGGAACACCTTGGTATACCCCAGAACTCTACTATTATGAAGTGATAGAGCTTTTTACTCATCCTTCTCTTCTTATAGACATAACAGATACTCTAGATAAAAAGATATCTGCAATGAAGACACAGAATAGCCAATTTCCTGTTTTACCTGGAGTTATAGAATATATAGAGGCATTGGCAAAAGTAAGAGGATACTTGAGGGGAACCAAGTATGCAGAAGCATTCTTAAGTTCAAACTTCATACCAAGATGGGGGTGAGATTGAGAAGTTAAGACTTAGATAACTAAAAAGCTCTCATGCAGTCAGGTTAATCTAGGTGATGAATCCTAGATGTCTATAAGAGATTTGAGATCTTTAAAATATATAGGAGGTGCAAGAGATGAGGACCTTAAGAATTTTATTAGTATTATTTTTAACCATCTTATTAAGCTTAGGTTCCATTTATCTAGCCTTCTCCCAGCAGTCTACAACTTGGCAGTATGCTACAATAAAGGAGTATCAAAAGGCTACTGG
>JBMFMV010000083.1:0-6004 GCA_049970495.1 bacterium | reverse complement strand
CCATATGGATCATACGTAAAGTGCCACCATATTTACCAATCTCTTCAGTAGGATCTATAATAATGGGATTCTTAGGAAGCCTTTCTTCTACAGGGGGTATCTTTTTGGCCTTCACTAAATCAGCAAGCATTGGGGATTCACTAAATTTAGTAATTTTTTTGCCCGTTGCCTTTTCGTAATCTGCAAAAGAATTATATTGACCGGGAACAGATACTTTCTGAGCAAAGGATATAGAACCAAAACCTACAAGTACACTAAACACCAAACTTACAGTAATTAACCACACTAATAACTTTCTCATAAAACCTTTTCCCTCCTCTTTTGTTTTTATGATACCTTGAAGAAATCTTTCCCTCAAAGGGGTAACTAGACTTAGGAATTAGGATAAGAACACTTATAGATATACTCTCTCAAACATCACCCCCTACTACTTATCTTTTGAATTTATTTTACTATACGGATCTATAAACTGTCAACTGTTCGACGTTCTTCAAAAAGAATCTACCCAAAATTAGATTGTTTTCTCTTCCTTTTTTAATACCTGCCGAAAGGATAACTTCCTTTTATGGGGATTATTTTCTCATTAAAGTTTATAGAATCAAATTGACATTCTAGTATCTCTTTAATCTTTTCTTAAATTAATCTTAAAAGATATTTAAATTACCCTTAGCTATCTCTTAAACTTGTTCTTTTATTATTAGTAACAGAAGATGAAAATTTTAAAAAAAGGAGGTGAACAAAAGATGATGAAGAGATTACTCATAGTATTCTTTGGACTTTCCGCACTATTAGTACTATCTTCTATAGGATCTCTTCTAAAGACATTCTAGCTATGAAAGCTGGGATGATCTCTCAGAATCCTCCCCCTATAGCCTCTTAGTAAGAGAAGTTATAGGGGGAGAAATTTTTATACTATGCCCTTGATTTTCCGCCAGAGATATTTATTACCGTTCCGGTTATATAGCTTGCTAGGTCTGAGATTAAGAAGCAGACAAGATTTGCCACCTCTTCCAATTTGCCAACCCTTTTTAATGGGATAGATACAGACTCGTAAGTTCTCCTCAACTCTTCTACAGTTATGCCTCTTGTATAGGCAAGAGCTCTTTCATATTCAGGGGTTCTTAATGCAGTTGGCTCAAGAATCCCAGGAGCAACACCAACAACCCTTATGCCATACTTTCCAAGTTCTTTAGCCCAGCTTCTCGTATATGAGTATAGTGCAGCCTTTGTACCAGCATATATACTCTGTCCTTCCGAGCCTTCCAATGCTGACTCAGATGCCATATTTACAACCACCCCTTTTATTCCGTCTTTTAACATCTCTCTTACTACAGCTTGGGCACATAGGACAGCTCCTTTCTGATTTACCATAGTCACTTTGTCAAATATCTCCTCAGTTACTTCTTCTTTTCCTTGTGGATCAACTAAGAGTCTAGGTATATTTATCCCTGCATTATTTACAAGATAGGTGATCTTTCCAAATCTTTCTTTAGTAAATCTAACCATATTATCTACACTATTCTTATTTGTTACATCTGTTTTTATAAAGTCTAACGAGTCTTTATACTCAGAAAGTTCTTCTAAGGTCTCTCTTCCAGTATTCTCGTTTATATCTGCAATTACGACCTTTGCTCCTGCCTCTAAGAGTTTTTTTGTCACCGCTTTACCTATACCACTAGCACCACCGGTTACTATCCCTGAATAGCCTCTAAGATCTATCTCTACCATATCTAACCTCCTATTTCTGTAATATACTAAGTACCTCTTTAGCCTTCTTTCTTACAATAAAAGAAGAATCACTATTAGCAACTTTTTTCAAAGGCTCAATAGCCTTTTTATCTTTTATCCTTCCTAGGGACTCTATTGCACTCATCCTAACAGAACTTTCCTTATCTTTAAGTAAAGACAGGAGAGGCTCAACTGCTTTAGGGTCTTTTAGCCTTCCTAATGCATCTGCAGCACTTGATCTTACTGTCCATTCCTTATCATTTAGGACAGATATGAGAGGATCCACCGCTTTCTTATCTCCAATTTTTCCTAACGCCTCTGCAGCTCGGAGCCTTACGGTCCAATCTTCATCCTTTAGACTTTCTATAAGAGGTTCTATTGCCCTTTTATCTCCAATTTTTCCTAATGCCTCTGCAGCTCGCATTCTTACATCAGCTTCGCTATCTTTGAGACTCTTTATAAGCTCAGGAACCGCTTTTGGATCTTTTAAGACACCTAAAGCTTCAGCAGATTTAGTTCTTACAGAACTGTTTTTGTCCTTTAAGGTTGATAAAATAGGCTCTACTGCTTTTGGATCTCTAATAGCCATTAATGCCTCTACCGCCCTTATCCTTACCCAAGTATCTTCATCTTTAAGGATGGATATAAGTGCATCCACCGCTTTTGGATCCCTTATCTTCCCTAATGCCTCTGCCACAGCCATCCTTACCCAACTGTCTTCATCTTTAATAATGGCTATTAAGGGTTCTACTGCTCTCTTATCTCTTATTTCTCCAAGCGCTTCTGCAGACTTTGATCGTATAGAGCTATCTTTGTCCTTAAGCAATTCTATAAGTGAACTTACTACTATAGGGTCTCCTATCCTGCCTAGAGTTTCTATAACTGCTAACTTAAGAGAATCGTTTTGTGTACCAAGCTTACTAGTAAGAGGTTTTACTGCCCGCTTACCTATTTTTACGAGTTCATTGATCGCCTTGGTTTGGAGATTATAGTCCTCATTTTCTAGTAAGGCTATCCAACATTCTATTGCTGCAGATGGGCCGTAAAGTTCTCCAAGTGTCTCTATAAACTTTTCATAGAAGTCCGAGGCAACGAGTACCTCTCTAAATGGTGCATTCGACGGGTCTACCATTTTTTCACTAAGCTGAATATTAGGATTATTACCAAGGGGATCTATAGTGCCTGAGAATGACTTCTTATAAGGAGGTATCTTTTTGTCTTTTGGTTCAAATGATATAGTTCCAGATAACTTTCCACCTGCATAGATCGTATCTCCAAAGAAACTTACACCTAGAGGTTTCCCATTAATCTTTATATTTATAATTGCATCATAGATCACTAGACTCTTTGTTACTTTAATACCAATAGGGGTTAAGAGCCCTTCAATTATATCTTCTACTGGAAGTTTTGCCCTTTTAGCCTCACCATAGTTTTGCTGGATTACGAGGCGAACCATTTTTACATTAGAAAAAGCCTTAACTTGGTCTTTAGATGGACCTCCTATTACCATCTGTAATGGTAATAGACTAAGTATTATCAAAATAACAGCTGATATTTTTAGCATCCTAAACATTTATCTTCCTCCTCACTATTAAAGTCTAGTATTTGTAATATTTTACCAAAAATAGATTTTATTGCCCAACTATATTGACCTATCATTTGACAAATATATTCCTTCTTTCTCTATCCAATCCCCATATATTTTTATCTCCCCTGAAGGGTAAAGTAAAGCAACTCTGCCTGGCTTTAGAAGATTGAATACTTCTTCTCCATTTTCTGCCCACATTATAGCCATAACTCTTGTATCAGAGAGACTATCTTCTCTAATACTAATACCCTTAGCCTTTACAAGCGAGTTATAATAATCTCTCCAATTATCTATAGTACCGTTATGAAAGAGTATGGGTTTAACTCCTCTGTATCTAAGTCTTATTGGCGAACCTTTACTTACTATAAAAGGATGGGTAAGCTTTGGATTCACCGGAATCCCTTCTGATGCATCTCTAAGATGGACTATGTGGGGTAAGATATTAACTCTTTTATACACCTCTAGGAAGTCTTCTAAATCCATTATTCCTTTTATATAAATAGTTCTATTGTTTTCTACCCACCCAATACCAGCCCCATCTGGATTTTTGTTCCAGCCTATTTCTAGCTCTCTTTTAGAGAGCTTTCTATCCTTACATACAGCTATTATACACATCTAACTATTTCCCTCCAGTTTTTCTAACCCTATTAGTGCAGAACCTAGAGCTCCAACTATCTGCGGCTCCTCTGGGACTATAATCTTTTCCCCAAGTCTTTCCTCCAAACATCTAACTACCCCTATGTTCTTTGCAACCCCTCCAGTCATTATATACTTGGGCTCTCCGCCTACTCTTTCAATAAAAGATGCTATTCTCTTCACTATAGACTTGTGCAGGGCATGAAGTATATCTCTTTTCTCCTTACTTTTTGCGATTAGTGAAATTACTTCAGATTCTGCAAAGACAGTGCACATAGAGCTTATTTCCAAATCTTCTCTCCACTTTAAAGACTCTTCTCCCATCTTTTCTACTGGAATTTCTAAAACCCTACTCATATTCTCTAGGAATCTACCAGTCCCTGCAGAACACTTATCATTCATAACAAAATCTATGATATTTCCGTACTTATCTATCTTTATTACCTTGCTATCCTGTCCTCCTATATCGATGATTGTTCTTATGTCTTTATTCAAGAAGAGAGCTCCTTTGGCGTGAGAGGTTATCTCCGTTACTTCTAGATTGGCAAATGGTAGACTTATCCTTCCATACCCGGTAGCTACAATATATGAAATATCATCTATCTTAATTCTAGCCATTTCTAACGCTTCTTCTAAAGCCTTATAAGCACTCTCTACACTCTTAGCCCCTGTTGGGACTACAGAATAACCCAAAATTTTCCTCTCTGAATCTATAATGACTACATTGGTGGATGCAGAACCACTATCTATACCAGCAACAATTAACCCCTTTTTAGAATTTTTGGTTCTTAAATCTTTATTGGTTTTCCCTCTTAATGATTCTATAAATGCCTGAACCCTTGTCCTTATCTGTCCTTCTGATGTATTAGTATAATCTGTTTCTAATTTAAGAATAGGAATATCTATTTCGTCTTTCAATAATGCATACTCATAGGAGTATAAGTCACAGAATTTTACCGTGTGATATATTATTCCGTCTATCTTTTTGTCTTTGAAAAGGATATCTAGTCTCTCGCTTGTATCATCCATCCTAATACAGGGATATGAATCTAGTAGCATATTGGCATATGCTTCTACAGGGTCTTCTGTAAGACTTATAGGTCTATATAGTGGCTTATTATTTGTGCAGGTAAGATTATATAAGACATTTCCCCCAAGATCTTCTACTATTCTTATAAGAGAATTTCTACATCTACCTCCAATTACTGCTATATTTATGTCTCTATATATTTTCTCGGTAGATAGGACCATCTTGTTTAATAAGTCCTTAAATAGTGCTTTATCGAAATGGCTATTGGAGAACTCTTCATACTTTCTTATAAGTTTTAATATCTCATTCCTGAACATAATCCTTCCTGCCTGATCCCTCTTCCTTGGAAGATCAATAATGTAAACAAATCTGATAGATGGTAGAGTTTCTATTATGTCGTATAATCTTCTTATTGCATCACAACAATTTGTCAGGATAACTTTATCTATCCCCTTTTTTATAATCTCTTCTAACACTAGCTTAGCATAACTACACATATTGGGATGGGTTAGGGTATTAGATATCTCATAATTACTAATTTCTGGCTCTATCCTTATCGTACTCTCTTTAAAACCCTCTATAATAAGATTAGGGGTATATTTACAGACATAACCTACCATCTCTTTCCTCTCTGAGCTAATACTTCAAAGAACGCAGATAGCCTTGTATTTATCTGTTCCTCTGGGCTATTTCTTCTATCAACTGCATCTCCGTCTATTACTAAAAATGGGATACGTAAATCTTCTAGCTCCTTTTTTAGTAACATAAACCCACCAAAAGATTGTTTACATCCCCACTGGCAGAAGTGGATAACTCCATCTATCTTAAGTTCAACTATTAATTTCTTTATATTATCAATCTTTCTTTTGAAACTCCCATTATTTACATTCAGTATCAATTTCCTGGCGATAGCCTCTAAGGGTCTTTTTTCATCCATATCTTCTAGATAATCAAAGTTTAGGTCACACCCTATGAGTTTGAATCTTTCGTTAAAGTTTAGATATCTCTGAACCGGGTATAGA
>JBMFMV010000082.1:0-6008 GCA_049970495.1 bacterium | reverse complement strand
AGTCCCAGCAAAAGGAACAATAATAGAAACAGTATTGGATAGAGGTAAAGGGCCTGTAGCGATAGCTATAGTTATGGAAGGGACATTAAAAGTAGGAGATATCGTCGTAACTAGCGGCATATATGGAAAAGTCAGGGCTCTCTTTAACGACAAAGGAGAAAGAATAAAGAAAGCTGTTCCTTCTACACCAGTCCAGATTATTGGGCTTCCTAAATTGCCTATAGCTGGAGAGAATTTTGTAGTTGTAGAGAATGAGAAAAAGGCAAAGGAACTGATTGCACAGTGGAATGAAAAACTAGAAAGGGAAAGAGAAATTCTTTCGCTAGAGAATATAAGGTTGAGAATAGATAGAGGAGAATTAAAGTCTCTTAATCTTATATTGAAAGCAGATACACAAGGGTCCTTAGAAGCTATAGATAAGTTTTTAAAGGAGATAGACATCGAGGGGGTAAGCCTTACAACCATAAGAAAAGGGGTAGGAAATATTACTGAAGGAGATGTACTATTAGCCAAAGCTTCTAAAGCTATAATTGTAGGATTCAATGTAGAAACTGAAGCTGGTGTTTCCAAGTTAGCTGAAAATGAAGGAATATCAATTAAGATCTATACTATTATCTACGAACTCATAGATGATATAACCTTGGCTCTAAAAGGACTGTTAAAACCTGAAAAGCAGGAGGTAATATTAGGAAGAGCAGAAGTTAGACAGATATTTAAGTCTTCTAAGATTGGAAACATTGCCGGATGCTATGTATTAGAAGGAAAGGTCGTAAGAAATAGTAATGTAAGAATAAAAAGAGAGAACAATGTAATCTTCGAAGGTAAGCTTACATCACTTAAGAGATTTAAAGAGGATGTAAGAGAAGTACTTGCAGGATACGAATGTGGTATATTTATAGAAGGCTTTGGAGACTATAAAGAAAAAGATATAATAGAAAGTTATACATATGAATAGCAATGGTAATAGGAGTCTGTGAAGTAGAATTGTACATACCAAATGCGCTAAGTCTCAAGGATAAAAGGAGATATTTACAAGGTCTTATAAAGAGGCTACGGAACAATTTTAATGCCTCTGTAGCTGAGCTAGATTACAAAGATAAGTGGCAGAGAGCAATTATTGGTATTGCATGTATAGAAGAGAAACAGAAAGAGATCGATATCAGATTCTCAGAGATAATAAGTTATATCTCTAGAGAAAAAGATTTAGAATTGATAAACTATTCTATAGAAATGTTCTAAAGTAAGGAGAGGATACATATGAGACCCTCCAGGAGTGAAAGGCTAAGTGCCCTTATAAGGGAAATAATAAGCGAAATCATCTTTAAGATGAAGGACCCTAGAGTGAAATTTGTTACGGTTACAGATGTGGCTATGTCAAAAGACATGAGATATGCAAAGATATTTATCAGTATCCTAGGGGATGAAGAAGAAAAAAAGACGACATTCCTTGCCATAAAGAATGCTACTGGTTTTATAAGGACAGAATTAGCTCATAAGTTAGAGATAAGAAGGATACCTGAGATATCTTTTGTATTAGACGACTCAATTGAAAGAGGGGTAAAGCTAGCTAATTATATAGAAAAAGTCACAAATGAAGGCTGAATATATTGTAGAATATACAAAGATAACTAAGCTTATAGAAGATAAAGATAAATTTCTAATCGTCTCGCATATATATCCTGATGGTGATGCTATTGGGTCAACTCTTGGATTTTTAAATACGCTTACTCGGTTAGGCAAAACCGTATATGCCTATATAGCAGATAGGATACCAAGACAGTTCCAGAATCTTCCTAATGTAGAGCTTATAAAGACTAATTTTGACAAAAAACTAGATGTAGAGGTAACTTTTATACTAGACGCTAGTAATATTGACAGGATAGGGTCCGCTGTAAAGGTTATATCTTCCCCGTTAGTAAATATAGACCATCATCCGGACAATTCCTTATTTGCTGATATAAATCTAGTTATTCCTAGTGCCTCTAGTACAAGTGAGATAGTCTTTGACCTACTAAAATACTTTCCTTTAGATAAGGAGACTGTATCTATACTGTACTATGGATTACTCTCTGATACAGGCGGCTTTATGTATAGTAACACTAATGATTCAACATTTAGAACTGCTCAGGAGATGGTAAAATATGGAGTCTCTCCAGGGGAGATAGCTTATAGGCTTTTTTACTCTATTCCATACGACACTATGAGACTTTACATGGAGATTTTTAGTACTACAAAAGTAGATAGAGACTCAAAGATAGCTTGGTGCATAGTTCCTCTAGATATTATGGAAAGTGATACTTTTCAAAATAATACTTCTCCTTTATTAGATATGTTACTAAGAATTGAAGAAGCTGATACAGTAATCTTATTCAAAGAACATAAAGATAAGTATAGAGTAAGTCTTAGAAGCAAGACTAGGGATGTAGGAGCTGTAGCAAGAGCTCTAGGCGGAGGAGGTCATAGAGGAGCTTCAGCGTTTGATCTATTAAAAAAAGATGAAACTACAATTATTACTACAGTAAATAAGATTAAAGCGCTACTAGGAGGGGTAATTTGAACGGGATAATTAACGTTATAAAACCACCGCTTATTACATCCTTTAAAGTTGTAGAGCTCATAAAACGTAAATTTAAAGTAAAACATATAGGACATCTAGGGGTACTTGATCCCATTGCAATCGGACTACTACAGGTAGCGGTTGGATCAGCTACCAAGTTGTTTGACTATTTTATAGCTCTTGAAAGAGCCTATAGAGTAGAATTGCTCTTAGGTATAGCTACAGATAGTCAAGACTCAGCAGGAAATCCAATTAGGATATCAGAAGAGGTATCTTTGACAGGGCTAGAAGATGTTATTAACTCCTTTAAAGGTGAAATCTCACAGATTCCTCCTATGTACTCTACTTTACATTATCAAGGGGAAAGACTTTATAAGTTAGCTAGAGAAGGGATAGAAGTCCCTAGGAAGCCTAGAAGAGTTTTGATAAAGAGTATAGATATACTTGATATCAAGGAAGGGAGATATCCCAGAGTAATTCTAGATGTTGTATGTCAAAGAGGTACATATATAAGGACTCTCTGTCATGATATAGGTGAAAAATTAGGAGTAGGTGGGCATATGGCTTCTCTTATAAGAACTAGGATAGGAACAATAGATTTGACAAAGGCTTATCCTTTAACTGAGATATTAGAGAGGGGAAGTTCTATTGCAGATTATTTTATGTCATGGACTTTACTGGACGATATGAAAAAAATTGAGCTTATAGTAAAAAAACAAAGGGATAACTTTATAAAGGGTAAGCCTATAGAGCTATTTAGGCCAGTATCCTCTGAAAGAGAATTTGTTTCTGTTTGGTACGATGGGATATGTATAGGGGTTGGAAAAGTTTCTCAAAATATATTATCTCCGGTAGCTATTGAGAGATTAAATGTTGATTGACTGGGATAGGGTAAAGATAAATGAGCCAACTATAGTTACAATAGGTGTTTTTGATGGGGTTCACAGGGGACATCAAGTTATCTTGTCCCTTTTGTTAGAAAGGTCCTTTGCATTAGGTCTTCCTGGAGTTGTAGTAACATTTGACCCCCACCCTTCCGAAGTAATAAAGAAAGAAAAGATAGAATTTCTATTAGACTTGAAGGATCGCTTAGACTTTATTGACCAATTTCCGCATATGTATAACATCTTGATCAACTTTGATGAAAAGTTTGCAGAAAAGACGGCAGAAAGCTTTATAGCAGAGATGAAAGAAAAGATTAATATGAGAGAGATAGTCATAGGATATAACTTCCAGTTTGGAAAGGGAAGAAAGGGAAATGCAAAGTTTTTACAGGAAATAGCAGAAAAATATAAGTTTAAAGTATCTATAGTTCCACCTGTAGAATACGAAGGTTTGCCTATAAGTAGTTCAAGGATAAGAGAAGCGTTAAAAAGAGGTAACGTAACCTCTGCTACTGAAATGTTAGGTAGGTATTTTTACTTAAAGGGTCGGGTTATAAGAGGAAAAGGCTTAGGAAAAGAGATAGGTTTTCCTACTGCTAATATATCCCCTCCTAAGAGGATAATTATTCCTAAATTAGGGGTTTATGCATCTATAGGAAGAGTAGACGACGAAAAACTTATAGGTGTTACTAATATAGGATACGCTCCATCTTTAAAGGGAGAAGAAATAACGGTAGAGACACACTTTTTAGACTTCAATAAAGACATATATGACAAACTGATAAAGATAGAGCTGGTAGAGTATATAAGGCCTGAAATAAAGTTTAATTCTTTAGAACAACTTGTAAATCAAATAAACTTCGATATAAAATCTACCAGAGATATTATAAAGAAAAAGATATCAGGCTAACGAGACCTAAATTAGATACTGAGCAAGATGTTTTAAGCCTAATATCATTCCTTCTTTAGCTCTTGGCCCTGAAAAAACTGGGTCTTCATGTTCTATATCCATGCTCCCATTATATCCCACATCCATAAGTGCAGATATCACCTTTAGCCAATCAATTTCTCCCCAACCAGGGATCCTATAACGCCACCAGCCAGTGCTATAAATACCTACTTCAGCTAACTTGTCATAGAGGATTTCTGTATCTTTAGCATGGACATGGAATATCTTATCCCCAAAATTGTATATGGCATTTATATAATCTATCTGTTGCCAGTATAGGTGACTTGGGTCGAATTCAAGCCCAAGATTAGGAGAGGGTATAGCGTCAAAGATCAACTCCCAAGCTTTAGGCGTATATGCTATATTTATCCCTCTAAAAGGAAATCCATGCATCATAGGACAATTTTCTATAGCTATCTTTATTCCCTTCTCTTCTGCATACTTTACTATAGGGCTAAAAACTTCCTTAAATATAGGAATATTGTCTGGTATGTCCTTGTCCGGAACTCTTCCTGCAAATGTACTTACAACCTTTACACCCATCCTGCTGGCAAGATCTATAAGTCTTATTAAATATCTGTTATTTACTTCCCTCTTAGAGGGGTCAGGGTCTAGATGATTTGGATAAAAGCCTAAAGCAGAGACTTCTATCTTGTTAGAGATAAAGGTAGAGATGACCTCCTCATATCTTTCATTATTAGAGAGCATAACTTCTGCGTCCGTATAACTTCCAGGCCAGCAGGCTAATTCTATACTATTTGCCCCTACTCCTTTTAGGATTTCAATAATCTCGATAGAAAACGGAGAATATACACCAAATTTCATAACGATATCATCTCCTTCAAGATTTTTCTTAATTTCTCTTCTAATTCCGAATGATCTTTATATTCCAAAAATATTGCATTGGGAATTCCTCTCACAAGGAAAGATATATTAGCATCCTCCCTTGCTACTAGAATAATTCTCTTATTATTTACATACGCCTGCATAATCTCCATACCAACTCCATGACTAGGCATTGATATCTCAGCTAGTAGTATATCAGAATCCTTTACCGCATTTATATCTCTAAAAAAGATCTCCTTAGGAGTCTTCCCAACATCTTTTCCAGAAAGGACCCACGGAGAAGATATTTCAAAGCCTAATTCCGTCAAAATTCTTCCTAAAAGAGAGGTGAGAGTGGAATTATAGAAATTTACTATCGGAACTGCCAAATAAACCTTGGGCACAATTTTACCCTCCAAGTCTCCTATCATAAAAATGGCTGGGGAAGAAGGATTCGAACCCTCACACCCAGATCCAGAGTCTGGTGTCCTACCGTTAGACGATTCCCCAGCTGCTTCTATTATAAGCTATTTATACCTTATAAGTCAACTGCTTTGTAGGCTCTACAGAAATTACTCATTTCAGATTGTAAGGGATAAAAAATGAAAAAATTTGGCTTCTAATAGCAACACAATACCACCTAATCCCTTCAATTGTCTTTTTAAAAAGGGATAGCTTTACTTCCTTATAGAATCCCTAAAAGATAAACTTATTAACTCTAAATCCTTTAAGAAGTATCCTCATAATGTCCCAATGTCTTGAGGAAGTCTTTCCTTAATAACCTAAATGACAC
>JBMFMV010000081.1:0-6151 GCA_049970495.1 bacterium | reverse complement strand
CTGAAAAAGATAAAAGAAAGGTGGATTTCAAGCCTTTTACGGTTACTAGAGAGATAATGTCCTTAGCGAAGGAAAATGCTATATTTATGCACTGCCTTCCTGCCTATAGAGGGAATGAGGTAACAGAAGAAGTTATAGAAGGTCCGCAGTCCGTTGTATTCGATGAGGCCGAAAACAGGCTGTGGACTGCAGCATCTGTAATGGCCGCGGTAATTCTCTGAATCTAGCAAAGGTGAAATAATGTTCCTAATAGAATCTTTGGAGACTCTCTTAGGAGCAGAGGACAAAGAAATCCTTAAGGCTCTTCACTATGTAAAAAAACCTCCTGTAAAGCGAATAAGCTACATTGACATTCTTCATCCTAGCGGAATCCCAATGGAGGTAACGGATGATGTTATAGAGGGTAAGTGGTCTGTTGTTTTCGATCAGGCCGAAAATAGGCTCTGGAGCGAGGCAGCTATACTAGCTACTCTGATATAATGATACAATTTATCCATTTTTTTATTAGTCTAATTTATTAGTCTAAAGATCGCCCCTAAAGTAACATAAGCCATAAGGACTCTTAATTTCCACGGTGGCAACATGCGATATATCTGATTAAGATAGATAGTTGTCCGTTTTTATTTTTCGAGCTTTTCCTTATAACTCTGGAGGCCATACATCTGTCACAAAAACACTTAATATAGAGACCGCCTCTTATCATGAATCTGTTGCTGAGAAAGTTTTTTGCATTCTTATCCCCCAAGCTAAGCTCATTCAGCACAATCCTTCTCTCTGTATGTTTCTTTTCCTGTTTTATCGAAATATCTTGCTAGAAGAAAGGCAGTTATTGTCTGAACAATTGTATTTCATGTTTTTTATAGAATTTTTCTGATATTATCATTTTCTCCCTTAATCACTTCTCCAACTCTGATAATGCTACTACAAAAACTTTCTAGGCTTGCTGAGGGATTACTCTCTCATTTCTGCTCAAAATTAGTTATCTCTAAGGCTTTTCTCTAATAACATAATGGTATTGTAGAGGTAAGGAATAAAAATAAAATTAAGAAGGATAATTAATTGTAAATCAACTAGAACAAGAATTCTGTGCTATTATTGACTTTTTTTCAGATTGTTAAGATTCTCATTGGAAAAGTTTTTATATAAGCCCCCCAACTATCTAGGGGGGTACCTGATGGCTGATAAAAAGGTGAAAATCCATCTTTCAGCTAGAAGGGGTCTTCCTAAAAGACATGGTATATCCAAGCTTACTCTTAGTGCAACAATTCTAATAATAGCAGTCATCATAGCCATTTTTGTTGCATTCTACATTTACTCTCGGCCCGTTACCGAAGAGAAGGTGCTAAAAATAGGGGTAATAACACCTCTTACAGGTGCTCTATCCTATGGAGGTAATGACCTAAAACAAGGAGCAGAATTGGCCGCTGAGGAAATAAACTCTCAAGGAGGTATAAAAGTAGGAAATACCATCTATAAGATACAACTTATAATAGAGGATGATGAGGGAAAGCCTGATAAAGGTACTTTGGCGGCACAAAAACTCATTACCCAAGATAATGTGTTCGCAATAGTGGGTTCTTACAGTTCAACAGTTACGCTTGCCATGCAACCAACTATTATGGAGAACAAGAGGCTGTTAGTTGTACCGGTTGCTGTTGCCACCAAAATAACAGACGCGGGCTATAAATATACGTTCAGAGTGTGCGCTAATCAGAGAATGCAGACTACCCAGAATGCTGAATGGGTTTATAACAATCTTAAACCCAAGACATTTGCAGTCCTTCTAGAAAATTCTGACTACGGGAGAGAAGGTGGCCAAATATGGAGCTCTTATATGGAGTCGAGAGGGGTAAAGAAACTAGCTGAGGAGTACTTCAACATAGGATCTGTCGACTTCTACTCACAATTATCAAAGATAAAAGCAGCCGATCCGGATGTTATATTTACTATAGCTAATACTAACGATGCTGCCAACATATTGAAACAAGCCAAAGAAATAGGTCTCAATAAACAGTTTGTTATGCTGGGTGGAGTAGCCATGGACGAGTTTCTAAAATTAGCAGGAGAGAACGCTTTAGGTCTCGTTCACCTCAGTTATTTTGAAGCAACAAGTAAGAGACCTAAAGTAGCGGCTTTTGTGGACGCGTTCAAAAAGAGATGGGGCAGATCTCCGGCGATGTATGCTGCTGGAGCATATGATGCAGTATATGCTATAAAATATGCTATAGAGAAAGCAGGAAAGCTAGATGTAGATGCCGTAGCAGACGCCATGAGGACTCTTGATTTTGAGGGAGTTCAAGGAAGGATATTTTTTGACGACAAAGGACAGGCTCAGACCAAAGTACTAGTAGTCCAAGTTCAGCGTGTACAGGATGGAGTCAACGGTCTAGGGAGAGTAATTCTTTATCCTCCCGAAGATAAGCAAGGGGATTACATACCGCTTGAAGCATTAAAGAAAGGATAGGGGTGCATACGCGAAGACCCAACTCTTCTCTTTTTTAATCCAGCTTAAGGGGGTGATATGCTCTTGGTTATTTCTGAGATCGTTGAGCAGGTTATCTATGGTATAATGGCAGGCGGAATCTATGCCATGATCGGAGCCGGTCTATCAATGATATTTGGAGTTATGAGGTTCAGTAATTTTGCTCATGGCGAGTTTTATATGTTAGGCGCCTACATAACTTATATAATATCTATAGCAAGTGGACTGGACCCTTATCTAACAGCGCCATTAGCAGCAATGGCTGTCGGGCTATTAGGGATCTTAATAAATATAAGTATAATAAAGCCATTGTATGAAGCTGTGGGTAAGGCTAGAAGAGCGTCTGTTATCTACTTTCAAGATCTTAATTTTATTCTGCTTACTGTAGGTCTTTCAATATTCTTTGTGGATTTGGCATTGATCATATGGGGTCCTATACCACTCCGAGTTCCCACTGTACTTAGTGACATAAATCTTTCTATAGGATTTATAAAATTTGGTTTTCAGAGATTAATAGCTCTTGTAGTAGCATGCATTTCTCTAGGAGCTTTTTATTTATTTCTGAAAAAGACAAAAATAGGTAAAGCCATAAGGGCGGTATCCCAAAATCCAACAGCTGCTATGTTGACAGGAATAAACATCTATAAAATTTATAACATAACAATATTTGTATCTCTCTTCTTGGCCGCTCTTGCTGGCGGAATTTTGAGCCCTGTATTCAATTTATATCCAAGAATGGGGCTTGACATCGTGGTAAAAGCCTTTGTGGTGGTTATACTAGGAGGTCTGGGCAATATAGTTGGAAGCATATATGCTGGATTTCTCCTAGGTATCATGGAGAATTTAGGTGGCTTATTCTTGGGGACCCAGTACAGAGAGACCATTGGGTTCGTAATGATGATATTAGTGCTTTGGCTTAAGCCTAAAGGACTATTCGGAAAGGGGTGAGCAGTATATGCTTAATAGGATTCTGAAGGAGAAATTATTATATTATCTTATTATAGGAATAGTATTTGCCTTAGTTCCTTTACTGGGAAATGACTATATGTTACACATAATAATACTCTCTCTTATATATGTTATATTAGCATCAAGTCTAGATGTACTGGTAGGGTATACAGGTGCCTTGAGCCTAGGACATGCCGCCTTTTATGCCATAGGTGCATATACCACCACACTTCTCTCCATGAGCTGGAGATTGTCCCCTTGGTTGGGGTTACTTCTAGGAGGTATTTTTGCAATGGCCGCAGGCTTAGTTCTAGGAATACCATGTCTTAGACTCAGAGGTCCATATCTTGCTATATCCACCTTGGGTTTTGGAGTAATAATTTACATGTTGCTAATGAACTTGGATTGGTTAACTAGAGGTCCTTTGGGTATACCTGGGATACCACCTCTGCCAGGATTCGGAATTTTAGATTTTACTAACAGGATTATATATTACTACTTTACTCTAATTTTAACATTACTATCTATATTCTTTTTACGATTATTAACAAGATCTAGATTCGGTATAATTCTGGTAGCTATAAGAGAAGACGAAGATGCCGCTAGAGCTATAGGGGTAAATGTTGCACTTTACAGGTTGCTAGCTTTTATGGTGGCCACTTTCTTTGCTGGTCTAGCCGGAGGAATCAGGGCGCACTACATCCGATATATAAGTCCAGATCTATCCGCGCTAGACGAATCTATTGTCATACTCTCTATGACCCTAATTGGTGGTTTTGGAACTATAATAGGACCTGCCATCGGAGCTTTCTTGCTCACCACAGCATCCGAGACATTTAGATTTCTAGTAGAGTATAGACTATTGGTTTATGGAAGCCTTATAGTCTTTGCTGTTAGGTTCATGCCAGGAGGCATAGCCGGCACAGTTATGCGTTACTTAGAAGTTTATGTAAAGAAATCTAAAAGGGGATTTAGATGAGCATACTAGAAGTGATAGATCTATGGAAAAGCTTTGGAGGCATGATTGCTGTAAAAGGTGTCAGTTTCAGCGTCAGGAAAGGCGAATTACTTGGCATTATAGGCCCTAATGGCGCTGGTAAAACTACTTTATATAATTTGATAACAGGATTTTATAGACCAGATAGAGGTAGGATATTACTTTATGGAGAAGATATAACGGGAGTACCACCACATAAGTTAGCAAGGAAGGGTCTCGTGAGGACATTTCAGCTTGTAAGACCTTTTCTTGGGATGACAGTACTGGAAAACGTCTTAGTGCCTATCTATGCAAGGTTTGGTATGCTAGGAGGAAATAGGAACGAGATAATAAAAGAAGCTAGAGAGAAGCTAAAAATTGTTGGATTACTTAATAAGGAGGAATTGCTGGCAGAAGTTCTTTCTCACGGAGAGAAGAAAAAACTCGAGATAGCTAGGGCCTTAGCTATAAACCCAGATATACTACTCTTAGATGAGCCTGTGGGGGGCTTGACTCCTAAAGAAATAGATGAAATAGTGGATCTGATAAGAGAAGTTCACAAGAGTGGAATTACAGTAATAATTATAGAGCATAACATGAGAGCTATTATGAATCTATGCCGTAGAATCTTAGTTTTAAATTTTGGTGAAATTCTAGCGGAGGGAACTCCAGAAGAGATAAAATCAAATCCTAAAGTTATAGAGGCATATCTAGGTGAGAAATATGCTGTTGGAAGTGGGTGATATATCTGTATACTATGGTAAGGCTCTTGCTTTAAACAGAGTGAATTTGAGCGTGAAAAATGGGGAAATAGTTGCTCTGATAGGCCCTAATGGCGCTGGTAAAACTACTACGCTTAGGGCAATTTCTGGTGTTGTGAATATATCCTCTGGTCATATAATATTCAATGGAAGAAGAATAGATGGAATGCCTCCTTATAAGATAGCAGAAATGGGGATAGCTCACGTTCCTGAGGGTAGAGGTCTTTTTCCTCAGATGAGTGTAATGGAGAATCTTGAGATGGGTGCTTTCCTTAGAAGAGATATAGATAACGTAAGATCAGACCTAGAACTTGTATTTAATCTCTTTCCAATTCTTAAAGAGAGAAAAGACCAACTCGCTGGAACTCTAAGCGGTGGAGAACAACAGATGCTTGCTATAGCAAAAGGCCTCATAGCAAATCCGAAGTTATTGCTCTTAGATGAGCCATCGGTAGGCTTAGCTCCGAAATTAGTGGAGCGGATCTTTGATGCTATCAAGGAGATAAATAAGCAAAAAGGTCTAGCTATATTAATAGCAGAGCAAAATGCATATATGGCCCTGCTATCTTCAGACAGAGCATATGTAATGGAGAACGGCAGTACTGTGATAAATGGTTCTAGCAAAGACTTACTGGACGACCCACGGGTAAAGCAAGTATATTTAGGCATGTAATAATTGTTATATTCTTCTATATCTGTCTTTTACGGACGCTATATTTATGTATCTTTCTTTATCTTTTTCCTTATTGCTCTGTAAGCCCTACTCAGAGGCAACCTTAGCTCAAATTTTTGAAAAAGTCAATATTAGAAAATTCACTTCTCCTGCCGAAACTTCATAACGAGCCTCGTTATCAATTCTCCGTCTTCACCCAGAGCACTTTTGATGTCTTTAAATATACTTTAGCTCAGAACCACCTTATTATCCCCACTTTTCTGTCCGTGAAGAAGTCTATCACATCGATCTGCGGATGATGGCTTCCTAGG
>JBMFMV010000080.1:0-6198 GCA_049970495.1 bacterium | reverse complement strand
CGGTACATGGGTAACTTTGGAGAAGACTTAGTTCTAGAGGTTAAAGACCTTACAGTTCTCAATGATAAGGGCCTTGTAGCAGTTAAGGGTGTTTCTTTTGATATTCATAGGGGAGAAATCCTTGGTATAGCTGGTGTTTCTGGTAATGGCCAGAAAGAACTAATTGAGGCTATAACAGGACTAAGGAAAGCTATTAAGGGAAGTATAAAAATATTGGGGGAAGATGTGACTAATATGGGAGTAAAGGAGATACTTAATAGAAGAGTTGCTCATATTCCAGAGGAAAGAGTGAGAATGGGAATAGTTCCGTCCATGAGTCTTGAAGAGAATGCTATCCTTAAAAGTTATGATAAGTCTCCATTTTCTAATGGGCTAATGCTAGATCACGGTATAATTTCTGGTTATGCTAAGGAATTAATCTCTAAGTATGGTATATCTGCCTTAGACGAGAAGGTCCCTGCCGGCACTTTGTCTGGAGGGAATATACAGAAACTTATCCTTGCTCGAGAACTTTCTATCTCTCCTATTCTTATAATTGCTAGTCATCCTACTCAAGGATTAGATGTAAGGTCTACTCGACAGATTCATGAATTGCTTTTAAGGAAAAAAGAAGAAGGGTGTGCTATACTTCTAGTCTCTGAAGACCTTCAAGAACTTATAAACTTAAGTGACAGAATAGCGGTTATGTTTAATGGTAGTATAAAGGGGATAATGGATATAGACAGGGTAAATATTGAGGAAATAGGAGCTTTGATGGTAGGAGTATAGAGGATGACTAGGAGATACAGCAATAGTTTTCTTTCTATTTTGGTGATAATTTTGGGCTTTTTAGCTGTATATCTAATATCAGGTGTTAGACCTGATATTATACTTAAAAGTATAGTTATTTCTGCTTTTGGTAGTGTATATGGTCTTAGCGAGACATTAACAAAATCTATTCCACTAGTGTTATGTGGGTTAGGGTTATCTTTATCATTTAAGGCTTCTATATGGAATATAGGAGCAGAAGGACAATTATTAATGGGAGCTGTAGGTGCTACTTGGGTGGTTTTATATCTTATGCCTAATGCTCCCAGATTAATACTTATTTTGGCTATGTTTCTAATGGGTGCAATCTTAGGAGGTATATGGGCTCTTATCACTGCTATCTTAAAGGTAAAATTTAACTTAAATGAGATTATCGTTTCACTTATGATGAACTATATAGCTATCGAATTCGTAAATTATCTGGTCTATGGTCCTTGGAAGAGTCCCTATGAATGGGGTTTCCCTTATTCAACGAAATTTCCTCTATCTGCACAACTTTCAAGAATTTCTGATACTAGGATTCATTATCCTACCCTTATACTAGCAATAATACTTGCTATTTCCCTATATATAGTTTTAAATAAGACCAAGCTTGGTTATGAGATAAGAGTAATAGGTGATAATATTGAGGCAGCTAGATATGCAGGTTTAGATATACCTAAGATAGTCCTAGTAGTTCTTCTTTTAAGTGGAGGATTAGCCGGTCTAGCAGGAGTTGGAGAAGTAGCAGGTATACACCATAGGCTTAGGGTAGCAAGTGGTATCTCACCAGGCTATGGCTATACAGCAGTAATAGTTGCTTGGCTGGGTCGCTTAAATCCCCTGTTAATTATACTTGTTTCTTTTCTTTTTGGAGGGCTTTTAGTTGGAGGAGACGCAATTCAGGTCTCTTTGGGTCTACCCGGAGCAACTATAAATTTTGTAAATGGCCTCATACTAATATTTGTTTTAGTCCAAAGTGTTTCTAAAGCTAGAATTTCTTATGTTAGAAAGAGGAAAAAGTAAGCGATGAATGCTATTCTTGAGGTTTTAAAGGCTACTATTCCTGCTGGAACTCCTCTTTTATTGGGAGCATTGGGTGAGATATATGTAGAGCGTTCAGGAATTCTGAATCTTGGGGTAGAAGGGATAATGATTATGGGTGCGGTCTCAGCCTTTGGGGTGACAGCTATAACCGGTAATGTATGGTTAGGTGTAATATTGTCAGCTCTAATTGGTGGAGGAATGTCTCTTATTCATGCCTTTAATAGTATAACCTTAAAGGCAAATCAAACACTCTCTGGTTTAGCACTCACGATGTTGGGGTTAGGGTTAAGTGGACTTATAGGTAAGAGATATATAGGCATGCCACTTCCAAATAAGATTTACAATCTTCCTATCTTAGGTTTGAAGGATATACCCCTTTTGGGTCCAGTCCTGTTTGATCAAGACCCTATAGTTTATATATCTTATATATTAGCATTTGTTTTTTGGTTTTTCCTCTTTAATACTAGATTTGGACTTGAATTAAGGAGTGTAGGAGAGAGCCCAGATGTAGCAGATTCTGCAGGGATTGACGTATTTAGAATTCAGTATTTAGCTGTTTTTATAGGCGGCATAATGGCAGGTCTTGGAGGTGCTTATCTTTCTGTATTTTATGCCCCTGCTTGGATAGAAGGTATGACTGCTGGAATGGGCTGGATAGTATTAGCCATAACAATTTTCTCCTTGTGGAGGCCGGAAAGGGCTGTCGTTGGTTCTTACCTTTTTGGAGGAATAAGAGTATTACAGTATAAACTCCAACCATTTGGTATTTCGCCCAATATCTTAAATATGCTACCTTTTATATTTACTATACTTGTGTTAATGCTTGCTTCTAAGGAGATTTCTAGAAAGAAGATATCTGCGCCGTCTAGTCTTGGAATTCCTTATTTTAGAGAAAAAATAACATAAAAGGAGGTTCGATGATATGAAGGGTAAATTTTTAGTGGGCTTGAGTTTAGTCTTGTTGTTTTCTTTAATCCTTAATACGCCCTATGGAATAGGGGCAGAAAAGAGGTTAAGGGTAGCGTTTATCTATGTTGGTCCTGTTGGAGATTATGGTTGGAGTCATGCACATGAGTTAGCTAGACAATATCTTATTAAAAAATTACCTTGGGCAGAGTTTTTACCACCTGCAGAAGCCGTACCTGAGTCCGATGTTGCTAGGTTTATAGATAGATTTGTTAGAGAAGAGAAGGCGGATGTTATCTTTACCACTAGCTTTGGATATATGGATGCAACTATAGAGGCTGGTAAGAAATATCCAGATAAGATTTTCTTTCACTGTTCAGGGTATAGAAGAGATAAGAATGTTGGGACTTATTTTGCAGAACTTTATCAGATTTATTATCTGAATGGTCTTATGGCGGGAGCCTTGACTAAAACCAATAAAGTTGGTTACGTAGCAGCTCACCCAATTCCTGAGGTAGTAAGGCATATAAACGCATTTGCACTAGGAGTCCAAGAAGTAAATCCAAAGGCAACAGTTGATGTCCGTTGGCTTTTTTCCTGGTATGATCCGTCTAAGGCTAGAATAGCTGCTGAAAGTCTAATATCTGATGGATGTGATGTATTAGCTTTTACAGAGGATAGTCCAACAGTAGTAACTGTTGGAGAAGAGTATACTAAGAAAGGAAAACCAATTTATACCTTTGGTCACTATAGTCCAATGCAAAAGTATGGCCCTAATTCCTGTGTAAGTGGCCAATTAGTTCATTGGGAAGTTATTTACAGAGATATTTTAGAGAAGATAAGAAATAAGGTCTATACGAATACCAATTTAGAGAATGTAGATTATTGGTGGATGTTAAAGGAGAAGGCAGTAGAACTTGGTGGAGATTTTGGTGTTCCTATAAATCCTAAATTTGTATCTACTCTTAAAGAGAAGAAAGTGGTGGATCCGATATTTGGGAAGATAAGTGTGTACGATTTAGTCATGAGAAGATCAGCTCAGATGAAGGCAAATCCTGAAAAATTCGATCCATTTACAGGTCCGATAAAAGACCAGACAGGCAAGGTTAGAATAGAATCCGGTAGAAGAGCTACTCACGATGAGCTTTGGAGTATGGACTGGTTTGTCCCAAATGTCATAGCAAAGATCCCTAAGTGAAATTATCTCTTAATAATGGGGATAGGGGCTTAATTTCCTCTATCCCTTTATTTTTTCTAGAAGATAAAGAATGTTAGGAAACGATATCTCTTTCTCGATTATTTCATAGTAGGACCTTAAGGCAAAAATATCTGTCATACCTGCCAAATAGTCTCCTATCCTTTTTATGGTTTCTTCCTTACAATGTGAGTCTGCTTCTATGAGCGTAGGATTTGCTTCGTAGAACTCAAATAATTTCTGAACTACTATCCTTGCTCCCGTTTCCCATCTTCTTACGTTAGGGTTTTTATACACTCTCTCATATAGAAAATCCTTCAGAGAATCTAACGCCTTTACTACCTTTCTATCCATATCAAAGAAAGGTTTTCCTAGAGATGCGTATACTAGGCTGCTTACCATTGTATTCACTCTCTCACTTCTATTCTTACCCAATACCCTTACTATATCTTTTGGTATATCTTCCTCCAATATTATCCCTGCTCTTATTGCATCATCTACATCATGATTTAAATAAGCTAGCCTATCTGAGATAAGAACTACATGAGCTTCAAAAGTAGACGTTTTAGATGGATAACCCAAGAGACTTTCTAAATTTTGGCTACCTTTAGAGTGATTTTCTATGCCTTCGATAACTTGGATACTAAGATTTAAGCCGTTTTTTTCTCCTTCTTGGGTAAATCGCCGTTCCAAGACCTCTACAACTCTTACACTCTGTTGGGCATGGTGAAATGGTATTCCTAGTTTCTCTCTATAGATATCATCTAAAACCTCTTCACCGATATGTCCAAAAGGGGTATGTCCAAGATCATGTCCCAAAGCTATAGCTTCTACTAGATCTTCATTTAGCCTTAAAGCCCTAGCGATTGTTCTTCCTATCTGAGATACCTCTAATGTATGGGTCATTCTGGTACTAAAATGGTCCCCTTCGGTAGGGAAAAATACTTGAGTCTTGTGTTTTAATCTACGAAAAGCCTTAGAATGAATTATACGATCTCGGTCCCTCTGAAATGCGGTTCTAAGGGGACAAGGGGCTTCCTCCTCTTTTCTTATTGCGGAGACACTTCTTGTAGCATAAGGCGAGAGTTCAATCTCTTCTAGTTTCTCTATGAGCTCTCTTACTGACATACTTATCCTTTTATAACCCCTAGCGGTTTCATCCTAGCCACTCTTTTAGATATCCCAGAACCCTCCACTATTTCTATCACCTTTTCTACATCTTTATAAGCCTCAGATGCCTCTTCAGCTAATCCCTTTATGTTATCAGTCCTTACCATTATCCCTTTCTTTGTCAATTCTTCTAAGACCTCTTTACCCGTTATTGAGCGCTTTGCTCCAGCTCTACTCATTACCCTACCAGCCCCATGACATGTAGAGCCAAATGTATCCTCCATAGCCTTTTCTGTTCCTACAAGTATATAAGAGGCCCTTCCCATATCTCCTGGAATAATAACTGGTTGACCAACCTCTTTGTATATATCTGGTATCTCTGGATGGAATTTAGGAAATGCCCTAGTAGCACCCTTTCTGTGGACACATACCTTTATCTGTTTTCCATCTACATTATGCATCTCTATCTTAGCTATGTTATGGGCTACATCATATAAGACATTCATTCCAAGCTTATGAGCACCCTTTCTAAAGACAACTTCAAAACTTTCCCTAACCCAATGAGTTATACACTGTCTATTAGCCCAGGCATAATTTGCTGCACATACCATAGCAGAGAAATAGTTTTTTCCCTCTGGACTCTCTATAGGGGCGCAGGCTAATTGTCTGTCAGGAAGGGATATGTTATATTTTCTAATTGCATTCATCATAACTGATATATAATCGGTGCATACCTGATGCCCAAAGCCTCTTGAACCAGTATGTATTAGTATAGTTACCTGGTCTTCAAATAGCCCAAAAACTTTGGCTATTTCGGGATCAAAAATCTTTTGTACCCTCTGTATCTCTATAAAATGATTACCTGATCCTAATGTCCCTAATTGTGGAGCTCCTCTTTCTCTAGCCTTTCCACTTATAACAGTGGGGTCTGCACCTTCCATTGCTCCATTCTCTTCTATCCTATCTAAATCTTCTTCCCATCCATACCCATTTTCTACCGCCCATCTAGCTCCCTTCTTCAATACTTCATCAAATTCTTTTCCCTTTACTTTTAACTTACCCTCTGAACCTAATCCTGAAGGGACATTTACAAATATTGCGTCTAGGAGTTCAGCAAGCTTTGGTTTTACTTCGTCTACTGTAAGGTTTGTAAG
>JBMFMV010000079.1:0-6311 GCA_049970495.1 bacterium | reverse complement strand
TACAGATTGCTGGTATAGAAACAAATCCAATAATATTTCGTATAGATTCTACTAATCCTATTATGAGGTTTGTAGACCTTAAGGGTACGAGTATAAAGAGGTCTGTTATATTTGAGAGTAGTCAGGGAAAAGGGCTTATCACAACAAAGGATGGCTCTATACTCTGGAGTTATGAAGGAGTCCTTGGTAGGATAGTTGCCTTTGGCTTTTACCCAGAAGAGAGTTCTTTTATTGAATCTTCAAGTTTTCCTATTCTTATAAGAAATATTATAGATTGGTTAGGAGAAAACCCTTCACCCGGTATTGCCAAATCTGGTAATGTTATTACACTGAGGACAAAAGAGATGAATGAAAATGTTACAGTAACTACACCCTATGGAGTTATAAAGAGGGTAGCAGACGAAATAAGATCTATCACTTTTGGCGATACATATAAAACTGGTGTATATTCATTTAGAAGCAGTTTAGGGAATGTAGATGTAGCTGTAAATCTATGTTCTGCTTCTGAGTCAGATATATCTTTAAGGATTCCTTCTAAGGAGTATAGGGAGAGGGTCCTTTCTAGAGAAAAGATACTACTTAATACCGATATCTGGAGGTTTCTGGTATTAGGTGCGCTCGGTGTTATATTTTTAGAAGGATATCTTTTTTATAGTAGGAGGCTCACTTGAGGATTAATTCTTTCTATCCATTATTACTCCTATCTCTAGTTTTTATTTTCATTTGGCTAAATAGAAATAGGCTTCGCAAAAAGAGTCTATGGCTGAGAGTTATTGCTATGATCCTTTTAATTTTTGCATTAACAAGTCCACAGATTATAAAGAAGAATAATAGTTTGGATATAGTATTTGCGTTAGATACTTCGGAAAGTATCCCACCTAATGTTAGAAACGAAGGCCTTCAATTTATAAAAGAATCTTTAAGTAATAAAAGAGAAGAAGATAGAGTTGGTTTCGTGGTATTTGGAGAAGATGCGCTGACTCAGTCTTTCCTTTCCTATAACCCTTCTACTAGTATAACAAGTTATCCGGATTCAAAGGGGACAAACATAGAGAAGGCTATAGATCTATCCAATCTGATTCTTTCTCAGTCAGATAGAAATAATAAAAGAGTAGTTTTGATTAGTGATGGAAATGAGACAGATGGATCTGCTATAGACTCTGCGTACAGGTCTAGGGAGAAAGATATTAGAATAGATGTCTATCCTGTAATAAGGGAACCGCTAGAGGAAGTTGCTATAGAAGACCTAGAGGTTCCTACTAGAGCAAAACTTAGAGAGCCATTTGTCATAAAAGTTATACTGAGAAGTTCGATGTCTCAGAGAGTAGCTTTTACTCTTTATCAAGATGGTAAAAGGATCGTCTCTCAAGACTTATCTATTAGGGAAGGGAAAAATTTATTTTTATTCAGTGTGCTTCCTAATAGCGTAGGTTTTCATAAATTTAAGGCTGAAATCTTACCCCAAAAGGATACTAGGATTGAGAACAATTCTATTGAGGCATTTACTGTAGTAGAAGGGCCTCCTAAAGTCTTCTACGTATATAATCCTAGTATTGGCTATGGACAGGTCCTTCCTGCCCTTAAAGCACAAGGGATAGATCCAAAGGTGATATCTCCCGGTGAATTGCCAGATACTCCTCTTGGCTTTTCTGGATGTTCCACAGTAATACTAGATAATATACCTGCAACACTTCTTACCCTAAACCAGATGAAGGCTATCCAATCCTTTGTCAGAGATATCGGAGGTGGACTCCTAGTTATAGGGGGCCCTAATAGTTTTGGAATGGGATCTTACATAGGAACCCCTTTAGAAGAGACACTTCCTGTAGAATCTAGACTTACACAGACTGCAAGCCTCTCTAATATTGCCTTAGTGCTCGTTATTGATGCCTCAGGTAGTATGAGTGGACAGGAGGGAGAGCTTACCAAGATAGAACTGGCTAAGGAATCTGCACAGTTAGTTGTAGATTTATTGAAAGATCAGGATAGAGTAGGGGTTATAGTATTTGACCATTCATTCCAGTGGATTGTAGACCTTACAAGTGCAAGAGACAAGGAAGGTATATCTAAAAAGATATCTATGATACAGGCAGGTGGAGGAACCGCTATGTATCCACCTATGGAATCTGCGTATAGAGCATTGAAGGATGAGAAGGCTAGGGTAAAACATATAATAGTTCTTTCCGATGGACAGACAGAGCCTGGAAGATTTAAGTCTTTGGTTGAACAGATGAGGCTTTCTGATATAACAGTTTCTACTATAGCTATAGGTAGTGATGCAGATATAAATCTTATGCGTAATATAGCAGAATGGGGACAGGGTAGATTCTACTATACAAATGATATATATTCTGTACCCCAGATATTTCTTACAGAGACGTTGACAAAGAGTAAGCCTTACTTGACAGAGAAACCTTTTACTCCTGTTGTAAATAACCATATTGAGTTTATTCAAGGGATAGATAGATTTCCTACTATGTTAGGTTATGTCTCTACCTCTATTAAACCTAAGGCTAAGCAATTGATGAGCGCTCTTAATAATGAACCACTATTAGCGTATTGGCGATACGGACTTGGTAAAGTAGTGGCATTTACTTCAGACTCAGGGAAGAGATGGACTAGCTCTTGGGCGAATTATCCATCTTTTTCTAAGTTTTGGAGTCAAGCTGTTCGTTGGTTAGGGCAGGATGTCTCTAACTATTATGTGTCTATATCTACCACGGAAGAATCTAAAGAGGTAGAGATAGTAGCTGATGTGTTTGGCTATAATGGAAATTTTGTAAACTTTTTAGATGGTAGTTTTAGAGTCTTTTCCCCTTCAGGTAATTTAATAACCGGGAGTCTTACTCAGAGAGATTCAGGAAGATACTATGGAAAGGTAGAGGCTAAGGAGGAAGGGATATACTCTTTATCTGTTAAGTTTAGTAAAGGGAATGCCGTTATAAAAGGGCTAAGTGGATTCTATGTACCTATCTCTAAAGAATTAAGAGATGTAGAGAGCAATAATTCGCTCCTATATTCCATAGCGGAAATTACTGGAGGAAGGGTATTAAATAACCCTAAGGATATATTTGATGAAAAGATAAGGGGATCGAATATTGAGTATATAGACATATGGCAGTTTGTCTTATTGTTATCGGGTATCCTATTCCTTTCTGAGTTAGTGCTTAGAAAACTACCAGCTATAAAGGAGCAGAAAGAGCTATTTGCAACTCTTTTAAATAGGATTTCTAGATTTAAGATATCTAGTAGTTCTATCTCTATGTATGAAAGCTCCTATGAGAATCCCACTATAGGACTTAAGATCTACAAGCCTAAAGAAGAATCTCCTGTAAAAGCATCTAGTATGGAGCATGCAGCTAGACTCTATATAGCTAGACTAAAACAGGAGAAAGAGAGAAAGAAATAAAAAAGCCCACCAGAAAATTGGTGGGCTTAGCATTTCTAAAACTTAGAAACTGAATGTTAGATAAGGGGTGAACTTAACGTCTTTAGTAGATGCATCTTGCCAGATATAGATAGATGTAGATACATTTGTAGTTAAAGTTTTACTTACATAGAATCCTAGAGCTTTGTTATAAACATCATACTCTAAGTATGGATCCCATCCAGTGTCTGCTTTAACTCCTGGTAGATTAATACCAACTACTTGATATTTTGCCTCAGTATCCCCTGCTCTCTGACCATACAGAGCATATAGGGTTAGAAGATTAGGAACTACATTCCATTTTCCGCTTATTCTATACCCTGTAGTAGTCTTATCATCTCTTGTCCATACGATTCCTGTAATTCTACCCCAACTTCCTTCTAGGTTTGTCCCAAGGGCAAGTGCTTTTTTGTTAACAGGATCCCAGTTGTCTGCTGTTACATCAGGAACTAGGAGTAGCCAGGTTGTAAGTCCAGGGAATAGAGCAGAGCTAATAATATTAAATCCACCGGAGCCACCAATATCAAAAGAGTCAGAGTAGATAGTGGTAACACCATAGGTAGCAATAGAAAGTGCTCCAGCTTCAATCTTTATTGGAATTCCCTTCGATGTTAAATCGGTTGTTACAACTGCTTTATCAACTGTAAGAGATGCGGTAGATTTTGAATTTGTAAAATCTACTGGTGTCTTCCACCACTCTAGGTCTACATCTCCTATCCTAAGTCCTACACTGTAGGTGATCCAATCATTGACATTCCCAGAGAGTGTCAGATAGAGTCTCCCTTCGAAATCTGGATCAGTTGGGTTAGTGAAGTTGTAAGCATTAATCCTGAACCTCAAGCTACCAGTAATGTTTACACTTGCCGACGCTGGCAATGCCAGTGCTAATATTAATGCCAACGTCATCCACACTACCATTAACTTTTTGAACACCTCAAATCACCTCCATAAAATTTTTCATCGATTTATAAAATCTCTAGACTCTAGCCTACGACTGAGTAGACAACAATCCATATCCTACCATCTTACTATAATTTCTAACCCCTCTTAGCTACCTCACTAACTGCTACCTACTATTATCGTAGGCATCAATCGACACCTATTATATCCTATCCCTTTTACCTCGTCAAGAGTTTGTACGACATTCCTGATCTGTAATCACTTTTCAAGAAGAGAACTCCTTTCTGGCTAGAATTGGTATATTATAATTAAAACTAGTAAGATAGTAAGAACTATTCTAGAAACAAAAATCCCTTCTATAAGGGAAATGGCTCGAAAGGCTATTAATAAAATGTTTGTTAACCCTCTTAATTACTCTTCTAACCAATCTTTAGTTAATAGAATAAGTCGATTCTTTTTAATGGGATTATATTAAAGTTCAACTCGGTTTAGCTCAATTTATCTTAGCTAGACTTAATAGAAAACGTATTAGTATCCATACTCTTACAGATTTTACTTATCTAGAGGATAAACGGAGAGTTTTAAGTTTTGCAGTACCTGTTGGAGGTAGAGAAGACCCTATATTAGTTATCCCTGTAAGTAAGGATGCTTTTAGTAACCTAGAATGGAAAAGTGAAGTAGACTTACTTATTCAAGCTATATCTTTATTACTTCCACTATTACCGAAATGTTTACCTTTGATAGAGAGTTTACCTATCCAAAGTTAATGGAATTTCTAAGAGATAATGGGATGTATTTTGTAATAAGGTTAAAGAAAACAGTATATGTAGATAGTAAACCTATAACAGAGTTATCTCCTGGGATTTATGAAGATGTTATGGTGCACAAAATTAGAGCCAATGTATATCTTAAAGGATACCTAAATATTGATGGTAAAACAGACTTTTATGCGTATGTATCAAACTTACCAAAGATGAAGATAGAAGAGATGTTTAGAGACGAGAAAGACTTATTAAAGCCAGAGTATTTAAGCTATGTAGATAAAAAGGAAGAGTTAGATGGTCTTAAAAGTAAGCAAGACAGGAAGATTAGTCCTTATGATTAGGGGTATTCAAAAATGATTACAGGCCAGGTCCTATATCCAAGACTTAAAAACCGACTCTAAATTAATCTTAAGATACCCAGGATAGAAACATGTCAAGAGGTTTGTCACTTGATTCATTCGGATTTAACCCTTTACAAATAAAAATAATGTGATATAATTAGGTCGAAAACTGGTGAAACTAGCTAAGGCTAGTTTAAGACCAGGGAGGAGGTGAGCTTTGTTTTAAAGGTCTTGGCCAAGGTTAGTTGAGCCAGGAGCCCTTACTCACTAGGGAGAAAACTTAGGGAGACTCTTGAGAGTGAGTAGGGAGAAAAACCTCTAGAAAGGAGGAAGGGTAAAGTGAAACGACTTATATTACTTTTGACAGTGGTGTTGGCATTAGCTTTTAGTGCCCCCGTTATGTCAGCACCATTTTCTGATGTCCCTTCTACCCATTGGGCTTATGATGCAGTCAATGAATTAGCAGCCAAAGGTCTAATTCTTGGATATCCTGATGGGACATTTCGTGGGAATAATCCTTTAACTCGATATGAATTAGCAATGATTCTTTCTCGTCTCATTCCCCAACTTGAAAAAATTGCAGAGGGGCCAAAGATTGATGTTTCTGAGTTTGTTACTAAGGCTGAATTAGCTGAAGCTCTAGCAGACTATGTAAAACTAGACGATCTAGCTGATTATGTAAAGGCAGACCAACTAGCTGATTATGTGACAAAGGATGAGTTAGCAAATTATGTAACTACTGATCAACTAGCTGACTATGTAACAGCAGATAAGTTATCTGATTATGTAACATTTGATGCTTTAGCTGATTATGTGACAAAGGATGAGTTAGCAAATTATGTAACTACTGATCAACTAGCTGACTATGTAACAGCAGAT
>JBMFMV010000078.1:0-6675 GCA_049970495.1 bacterium | reverse complement strand
CTAATCTTAAATGGTGGTAGGAGGTGTATTATGTTTAGAAGAATTATCTCTGTTATCTTAGCTCTAATTAGTTTACTTGTCTCTAGTGGTGCTAATCTTAAATGGTGGTAGGAGGTGTATTATGTTTAGAAGAATTATCTCTATTATCTTAGCTCTAATTAGTTTACTCGTCTCTAGTGGTGCTAATCTTAAATGGTGGTAGGACTTTTATAGAACCTATACATTAAGATTCCACCCAATATAGCGGTAGTAATATTTATAGAAAATACACCTGTACTTCCTATAAATGAATATAAAGTTGCACCTAAAAATGGACCTATAATACCTCTTATACCTACAAAGGTGGAATGTAACGCCATATAACTAGCTATTTCTGTGCTTGGAGCAATACTTAGAATTGTACTCATAACACCTAGGTCTATTCCGGCATTAGTAATTCCACTTGTCACTGCAGAAATCACTATAAATAAATACGTAGGCTTAATAGAAGCCAAAAGGTAGCTTAGTGGTATTAAAAAATCCAAAAGAAAAACTAAAGCAAGGACATGGAGAGGATTATCTCTATCTATATATTTACCCCAAATTATATAAGATATTGCAGATGAGCTAGAACTAATTGTAGATATAAAGCCGACTTGTACGGAAGTAGCTTTAAGTCTATCTACAAGTACAATAGGATATATAGGATTTGAAAGCCAGTTGCCAAGCCCATACATAAAAAATATAGCTAAATAGGTACCAAATCTCTTATCTAGAAGGGGAATAGCTAATATAGTTTTAATAGATGCATAAGGAGCACTAGAAAGGGAATAGCTAGGTTTTAACTTTACTCTGCTAAATACCAAACTAGATATTATACCGAATATCGAGCCTAAGAAGAATGTCCACTTAAAACCAATAGAAGAGATTAGCTGTCCTGCTATGGGGGTAATAGTTATAACAACTAAGCTATTAACCATTCTTACAATACCCATAAGTCTAGCCCTAACAGTATCAGGATACATAGCTTTTATAACTTCTACGTATGCAGGGGTTGAGACGTATGAAATAATCTGATATACAAGTATAATAAGAAGAAAGGTAGTAATAGAGGATACTAAAGGTGTAATAAGGAATATCCCTCTAGCTAGAGTACCCGGAATTACCACCATTTTTAACTTATCTTTTCTAGACCTAATTATATATCCCCAATAAAACGAAAATATCTGGCCTATACCAGCTGCTGATGATATGATTGACAGATGAAAAGGAGAGGCAGAAAACTGTCTTCTAGCGATTACTCCAAAAAATGGAGTTGTAGAAGCAAGAAATATTCCAACAAAAATAGTAGATAACAAGTCCTTTTTAAAGGAATCCTTAATTCTATGCATCTATATCTTCTATAGTCTTTTCTATTATACGGAAGTTTTCTGCTCCTAAACGATTAACTTTTTTCTCAGGAAGAAATATAACTTCCAATTTATAGGAGTACTTACCTACTTTGAGGTCTATTATATCCCCCTCTTTTATAATCCTTCCAGCCTTTCCTCTAATTCCATTTACTAAAACTAGGCCTCTGTCGCACAACTCGTTCGCTACAGTACGTCTCTTTACCAAACCAGAAGCCTTTAAAAATACATCCAGTCTCATTTCTCTAGGTTTACATAGTAGACAATATTAGCGCTAGATTTTAACTCTTGAATCCAATTAGAGTACTCTTTCTGTACTATATCCTCTATGTATCTTTCTCTTACTTTATCCTTCACCTCCTCAAATGTTACTGAACGAGGAACCTTTTTATCTAATACTTCTACTATCTCGTAGCCAAAGGATGTTTTAACTATTGGTGACCTCTCCCCCACTTTTAATGCAAATACAACTTTCTCCAATGCAGGGTCCAATACACCTCTGCCTATCCATCCTAAGTCACCACCTTGGGAACTAGAGGCAGTATCTATAGACCTCTCCTTAGCCAACTTACTAAAATCTCCACCTTTCTTTAATTCCTCCTCGACTTGCTGTGCCTCTTCCAAAGTCTTGGCCAATATATGTCTTAACTTAAGTTGCTCCTTCTCATCAAAAACGCTCTTATTCTTATTAAAATAATCAAGTAATTCTTTATCAGTTATAGTCTTATTCTTTACTAAGATTTTCTCCGTCAACAATCTAGGCACAAGTTGTTCTTTTAAAGACTCTTCAGTCAAACCATACATAGATAAAAATGATAAAAACTTTTCCTGAGAACCAAAACTATCTCTAATTTGAGAGATTCTATCCTCTATCTCTTTGTCAGAAATAGATATCCCTTCCTCTTTTGCCTTTTGATAGATTAATTTACTTTCTATAAGCCAATCCAAAACACTCCTGCCACCCTGACCCATCATCGCCTTTATAAATTCATCCTTTTTAATAATCTCTCCATTCACTGAAACTAATCCTACCCTAGCAGGAGAGTTAAACCATAGATATGTGATTATATTTGTCGCAATTAATACTCCTATAATTACTCCAAATATCCAGAACCATCTACTGCTAAAGACATGTACCTTTCCTACACTTTGTGGATTTAATTCTTGTGGCTGATTCTCTATTGTCATTAGTATATTACCTCCTTTTCAATCTTCACTTTCCCAACCAAAGAACTCTGATATAGAATCAGAAATTCTTATCTTAACCTCACTGGTAATTTCATTGATACTTTCCAAGACGAATAGGGAAGTAATAGGAATAAAGAAAGCATCTTTTACCTTAGGAGAACCTAAGATAACTATTCCTACACCTACCACTTGAGCATTAAATTCCTTCAACAAGGCTATAGCCCCTCTCACGGTTCCTCCGCCCCGTAAGAAATCATCAATAAATATAGCCCTTTCTCTCCCCTCTAAAGCCTTTCTGCCTAGTGTCATTAGTTGAACCTTTTGTGTAGAACCAGATATATAATTTATAGAAACAGTAGGACCTTCAGTAGGCCTATTCTCTCTCCTTATAATGACAAGAGGAAGACCCATATATTTAGCGGTCATTATGGCTGTAGGAATCCCCTTGGTCTCCATAGTAACTATAACATCTGGACTCAACTTATTAAATACTGTAGCAAAGATCTCCCCAAACTTAGACGTAATGCTTGGATGGTTAAAAAGGTCAGTCGTATATATAAAGCCACCGGGCAACACTCTACCCCGCTCTTCTAGTCTTTCCTTAACCTTATTAAGAAATTCCTTTGCCTCTTCTGAACTTATTACGGGAACAAATCTAATTCCTCCACCTACTCCTGAACTACTCTGAACCTCACCTGTACCCCAAGTCTCTACTGCCTCTCTTATTAAAGAAAGGTCCTCACTTATTGTAGAGCGAGCTATTTTATACTTCTCAGCCAGTTCATCTAATGATACAAGTTCTCCAGACCTCTTTATAAGCTCTTGAGATAGTATAATTAATCTCTCTTGTCTAGAAAGTCTGTTTACCAAGCTTTTCCTCCACAAACTCTAACTGTAATTGATTATCAACATCAAAACTAATCTCAGGATACTCCATCAGAACTGCCTGAGCTCTTCCACCTAGTATCTTTGTAGCTCTAGCTTCAAGGGTAGAAATTCTAACCGTTCCAACTATATAACCAATGATGATACCTATTCCAAATAGCTTCGCTAGGTAAAATGGATTCTTTCTACTGGATATTATCTTTTCTAAGAGTTCCCCTTTAGGTAAGATATACGAAGGACTTACTACTATGAGATTCCCACCATTAAAATAACCTTCTCTCACTCTTACGTATGTCCTACGAGCACTTGGGAAAAATCTCTCTAAATCTTCTTTTCTTACAAAAGAATAGCAGAAAACTGCAGAACTATCACATCTAGATAAAAACTCGTCTATCATATATGATTTAATTAGAGGGATGTCTGAAGTTAAAACAAGGACCTTATTCTCCCTCTTAAAAAACTCTAAAGCCCTCATAAGATTAGAAAACAAACCCCCTGAATCAGGAAGAGAATAATCTACCTTTATTGATATATTTGAAAGAACCTCTAGATCACCTATATAGAGAATTTCATCTACATTCTTAGCATTCTTTAGAGCTTCTAATACGTAAGATACCATAGGTTTACCAAGTATAGGGATAGCACCTTTACTAGTAACATCCTGATTCTTAAATAGCTTTAGACTTTCTTTCCCACCACCTGCCATAACTACAGCCTTATACACTATTGAGACCTCCAACTAATTCTGCACTAAAGGCTCTAAGATTAAATCTTTCTCTTAAGATATTAGCAAGTAGGTCACACTCTTCCTTATCTTCCTGAAGGGAAAATAGAGTGGGACCACTACCAGATAGAGAAACATTTTCTATACCAAGAGACTCTAAAATATCCTTTACTTCCCTTACTTTTGGTATTCTAAAAACAAGACTAGCAAATCTATTAAAGAGAAATCTATTTAGTTCTTGGATATCTATCCTGCTATTCTTACTCAGTATGTTTAGCAGGATTGAAGGTATTCTAAAAGGATAAAGAGGTACTACAATATTCTTGTAAGCCCAGCGAGTAGAGACCTCTACATCTGGAACTACAACTAAAACTGGGATACCTTTAAGCGGAGGAAGAGGTGTAATCTCTGTGCCCTTTCCTTTTGCTATAGCTGTCCCTCCATATAAGAAGAAAGGGACATCGCATCCAATAGTAGACGCAATCTCCAATAGCACAGAGTTTAATATATCTATACCGCACATAAGAGCCATAGCAATTAGAACAGTAGCTGCATTACTACTTCCTCCCCCCATCCCACTAGCTAAGGGGATATTCTTTTCCAAAATAATTTTTACCCCTTTTCCTATCCAACCAAATTTTTCAATAAAAAGTTTAGCTGCTTTATAAGCTAGATTCTTCCCATCTATAGGCAAAGAGGGAAGATTCGAAGAAACAAATATCCCTGGGATATCGGATGGCTCCACCTCTACCCTATCAGAGAGAGATATAGTCTGCATTATACTCTCTATCTGATGATAGCCATCCGATTCCTTACCAATTATCTCTAAATATAGATTAAGTTTTGCTGGAGACAATAACTTCATATATCTTCCTGGAGAGAGCTAAAAATTCTTCTAAAGATAGAGTCTCTCCTCTTCTTGTAGGGCTAATACCCAATCTTTCCAATATTTCAATAATCTTTTCTCTTCCTAGCCCCAAATCTAGTAGTACATTCTTTAACATCTTACGCCTGCTACTAAATGCAGCCCTAACTATTTTCATAAAAAAGACCTTATCAATTTCTCTATCTTCTAGCCTTTCTAATTCTACCACTACACTATCTACCTTTGGTATTGGATAAAAACAGGTCTTAGGTATATCAAAAAGTATCTTCACTTTATGATTATACCATACTGCTAAAGTTAATACACCATATTCTTTTGTGCCTGGCTTAGCAGTTAACCTTTTCCCGACCTCACGTTGAAGGGTAAAAACAGCTTTCTTATAAATCCAACGTTCACTTAGATTTCCTAAGAGAAGACCAGATATGTAATATGGGATATTGCCGACAATCACATCAAAGGAAACATTACTCTGGAATCTTAATATATCTTCATGGATAATGATAACATTGCTGAAATCTTTTAATCTCTCCCTCAAAATAGAAATATTCGAGAGATCAATCTCTACCGCCCAGACCTCCCTACATCTCTGAGCAAGGTAAGAAGTTAACTCTCCATGGCCTGCACCAATTTCTAAAACAATCTCATTTCCAGTTAACTCTAGAGAATCTACAATCCTTTGAAGAACAGACCTATCTCTAAGATAATGTTGCCCCAAAGATTTCTTAGGCCTAGTCGAGTATATATACCCTAACTCTTCTAATACCAAAATTTATTGCCTCTCTATACGTATCAAAACCAAGATCTATCCTAAGCCCTTTTACGGCTCTGCCTACGTCTCCAGCTATTGCATACCCATACCCTTCTATATAAAGTCTTTTTCCTAGAGGAATAACAGATGGATCAATGGCAACAACCCCATAACCTGCTCTTAAGCCCAAAGAGGTGTAACCATCTGCATATCTTCCACAGCTTCGAGGACCAGGGTCATAAGCAGTAGCTATCATATCAAGATAGGGTTTCCCAGCAAATTTACCTCTCGAAGCAAGCATATATCCCCTACCAACATAGACAATTTGCGGCTTAGGCTTTGAAATAACAATCTCTTTAAATTTTTGTCTATCTAATACCTTACCCTCCCTCTTATATACCCTCCAATATATCTCTACTTCTCCAGGCTTTCCAGGTTCAGTTTTAGTTGCTCCATAAGGTATGGAAGTAGTATATTGTCTATATGTGGCAAAAGGAATCCGCATCCGCTCTTTTTCAAGATACCACTTAGCCAGGACTAGAGAGAATTTCTTTTGATGGGAAATAGCTATCTTTGCTGGTTTCAATGATACTTTTGCAGATTTTACCTCATCCTTTGCCCTTTCAGATATATAAACTACGCTTTTACCTCTAAGAATTTCTTTTGTCTTGTTTATACCTTCTATCCTATTCTTTAAAGAAAAGGCTCCGCTAAATAAGATAACTAATCCTAAAATAAATAAAAAAATACTAAAAAAACTAAAAAAATCTCTATATTTATTACATTGCGAAATTCTAATCAACCCCTTTCAAACATAAAAACTCGGCAGTGGCCTACTCTCCCATAGGGTCCCCCC
>JBMFMV010000077.1:0-6865 GCA_049970495.1 bacterium | reverse complement strand
ATAGAGTATGTTATTTGGTATAATACTAAGAGGGTACATAAAAACTTAAATAATTTATCTCCTATTGATTATATGTTAAATGTAATCCGGAGTCTCAAATGTATGTAACTCATACATAATCTTGACTTTATGTTATCCGTATGGTAAATTTTAATCTGTTGATTAAATCTTTTTAGGAGGTAGATATAATAGTGTATGCTATTATAGAAACGGGTGGAAAGCAGTATAAAGTAAGTCCTGGAGATATATTAACTGTAGAAAAGTTAGAAGCAGGAGAAGGAGAAGAGGTTGTATTTGATAAAGTATTAATGGTAAAGACCAAGGAAGGGGAAAGCGTTATAGGGACCCCTTACTTAGAGAATATAAAGGTAAGAGGAATAGTATTAGACCAATTTAGAGGAAAGAAGATTATAGTATTTAAATATAGACCTAAAAAGCACTATAGAAGAAAGAGAGGACATAGACAATATCTTACTAGAGTACAGATAGCAGAGGTGACTTATGGCTCATAAAAAGGGTGCAGGAAGTACAACTAATGGGCGAGATAGTAATCCTAAATATCTAGGAGTAAAACGTTCAGATGGGCAGTTTGTAACTGCCGGTAACATTATAGTGAGGCAAAGAGGGACTAGAATCCATCCTGGACAGAATGTGGGGATGGGAAAAGATTTTACACTCTTTGCCTTAGTGGATGGTATAGTTTCTTTTAGAACTAAAAAAGATAAAAAGGTAGTGAGTGTGATTCCTGTCCAATCCTAGTATGTTTGTAGATGAAATTGTCATTAAAGTTAAGGGAGGAGATGGAGGTCCTGGTGCCTTAAGTTTCCATAGAGAGAAGTACCTTCCTAAAGGTGGTCCTGATGGAGGAGATGGAGGGAAGGGGGGAGATGTCTATATAATAGGTGACGAAAATCTAGAGACTTTAAATTTTTATTATTCTAAGAAAAAGTTATCTGCCGAATCAGGCTCCCAGGGACAAGGAAATAAAAAAAGCGGAAAAGATGGAGAAGATTTGTACCTTCGAGTCCCTCTTGGTACTTGTGTTTATAATGCTGACAATGGTAAATTTATAGGGGAGATACTTTCTCCTTCTGATAAGCTTTTAGTAGCTAGAGGAGGTAGAGGAGGAAGAGGTAATAGTAATTTCCTATCTAATAGATATAGGGCTCCTCAAGTCGCAGAAAGGGGAGAAGCAGGAGAAGAAGTAAGAATTTCTCTAGTCTTAAAGTCTATAACTGATATAGCTATTATAGGCTTACCTAATTCCGGTAAGTCAACTTTATTGTCTTTGCTTACAAATGCTAAACCTAAGATTGCAGATTATCCGTTTACTACTACTGAACCTATATTTGGAGTCTTTGATACAGGCATAAAACTTTTGAAGTTAGTAGAAATTCCTGCTATTATTGAGGGGTCTTGTAAGGGTTTAGGGTTAGGGAATAAGTTCTTAAAGCATGCAGAGAGATCGAGGTTACTAATCTTTCTCTTTGAGAAAGAAGAGGATTTAGAAGTTTTAAAAAGTGAAGTGTCTTGCTATAATGAAAATCTCCTTAAGAAGGATATATTGATATTTTCCAAGGATGATATCTTTGTTGAGGATAGGATAGAGTCATTAAAGAATAGGATAATTAATATCTTTAATTCTGAGTCTTCTACCCCTGTATCATTAGAAAATGAGAGAATAGATGTAGAAATGGAACTTTTGTCTATAGAAAAGATAGGTGGGACTTTCTACGTCTCTAACAGAGATCTAGCTAGAGATATAAGAAGGATAGATTTTTCACAGAGAGACCATCACCTTTTGTTGAATCCTCTTATAAAGAGGTATGGCTTGTTAGACGCTTTAAAGAGAAGTGGGGCAGAAGAAGGAGATAAGATTGTAATAGAGGGGATTCCATTTGTCTTACTTAAGGGGAGGATTTGGTGTGAACTCTGATAGAATTGGACTTATGGGTGGAACTTTTAATCCCATACATTATGGACACTTAGTGGCGGCAGAAGAAGCTAGACATCAGTTTAATCTAGACCAGGTTATATTTATCCCCTCTGGGCAGCCACCCCATAGGATGCCAAGGACAGTTATACCAGCAGAAGATAGATATATAATGACCGCTTTAGCCATAGCCACAAATCCCTACTTCAATATCTCACGTATAGAAATAGAGCGTCCGGGACCCTCCTATACTATAGATACAGTAAGGGCGTTTAAAGAGATGTACCCTAGGTCTGAACTTTTCTTTATAACAGGACTTGATGCAATACTTGAGATTCTTACCTGGAGAGACCCATATGAGTTGGTAAGATTAGCACACTTTATAGCGGTGACTCGTCCTGGGTATAATCCAGAATGTTTGAAGAACCTAGATGAGGAGATTCTAGACAATGTCTCTTTATTGGAGATACCAGGTTATGCCATATCTTCAACCTTAATAAGAGAAAGGGTGGCTCAGGGTAAACCTATAAGATATATGGTGCCTGAACCTGTAGAGGCTTATATAAGAAAGCATGGCTTATATAGACAATAGAGAGTTTTATATCTCTTTTCTAGAGAGACATCTTTCCAAAGAACGGTTCCTACATACACTAGCAGTAGAAAAAGAGGCGATTTCTCTTGCAGAGAAGTATAATGTAGACATTAAAAAGGCTTCTCTAGCTGGACTTCTACACGATTGTGCTAAAGGATTTTCAGATGAAGAACTTATCAGGCTAGCCAAAACTTATAATATACCATTATCCATTTGTGATTTTTCTTCTCCTCAGCTACTTCATGCTCCTGTAGGTAGTGTTTTTGCTCGTGAATATTTTGGTATAAAGGATGGAGATATACTTAGTGCTATAAGGAAGCATACTACTGGTGATAAAGAGATGTCTACTTTAGATAAGATTATTTTTATTGCTGATTATATCGAGTATTATAGAGATTTCCCCGGAGTTAATCATCTGAGAGAGATAGTGAAGATAGACCTTGATAAAGCAGTCTTATTTGCAGTTAGTCTTACTATAGATTATATTGTGAGGAATAATTGGGTAATACATCCCAAGACTATCGAGGTCTGGAATTATTTGATAAAGGAGGGAAAAGGCAGTCTAAATGAAATCTACTCTTGAGTTAATCTATATCGCAATAGGTGCAGCAATTGAAAAGAAAGGAGAAAATATAGTCCTTTTAGATCTTCAAGAGCTTTTGACTATCACAGATTATTTTGTGATTATCACATCGCAAACCCCCCATCAGACTTCTGCTATAGTAGAAAATATAGATAGAGTTATGTCTCAGGAGGGTATATCTCCTCTTCATATAGAGGGTGAGTATGAAGGAGGTTGGGTAATTTTAGACTATAATTCATTTGTTATCCATATAATGGAGCCTGAGACTCGTGAATTTTATAATTTAGAGAGGCTATGGGCAAGAGCAAAGAGGGTGAAGTTACCAGATGAATTACTCGTTTCTTGATGCTTTAAAAGAGAGAGTCTTAGTGTGTGATGGGGCCATGGGTACTATGCTCATGAGGTATGGGCTTATCTCGGGAGGTTGCTCCGAAGAATGGAACCTTACTAAGCCAGAAGTGATAGAAGAGATACATAGACTTTATATTGAAGCTGGGGCTGACTGTATAGAGACAAACACTTTCGGTGCTAATAGATTTAGGCTTTCAGCCCATCACTTAGAGGATAAAGTTAGGGAATTGAATATAGCTGGGGCTAGATTAGCTAGGAAAGTGGCCCAAGATAGAATCTTTGTTTTAGGCTCTATAGGACCTACAGGTAAGATATTGGAACCTTTTGGGGATTTATCTTTTGAATCTGCCTATGAAGCTTTTAAAGAACAGGCTATAGCTTTGGAAGAAGGAGGGGTGGACGCTATCATCATTGAAACTATGGGAGATCTTCAAGAGGCTAGGATAGCTCTCCTAGCTTGTAAGGAGAATACTAAACTCCCTGTTATATGTCAGATGAGCTTCTCTGAAAGCCTTCGTACTACCTCTGGTACTCCTCCTGAAGTTTCTGCATTAGTCCTTTGGAGTCTGGGAGCTGACGTAGTTGGAGCTAACTGTAGTATGGGTTCAGAAGGGCTATACAGAGTCTTGGAAAAGATGGCACTTTCTGGGGTACCTTATATCAGTATTCAGCCTAATGCTGGCATGCCTATTATCGAGAACGGCAGATTAGTTTATCCTGAAACTCCTGAACAGTTAGCAGATTTTGCTGTAAAGTATGTTAAGCTTGGGGCAAGTATTGTTGGCTCTTGTTGTGGTTCTACACCAGAGCATACCAGGGCAATAAGTAGTGCTATAAGGGGAATGCAGAAGGTTAAGATAGAAAGGAAAAACTCTTATTTGGCATTTACCTCTAGGACTAAGTTGATAGAAATATCTAAGGATTTACCTATTACTGTAATAGGAGAAAAGCTAAATGCTTATGCGGAAGAGTGCAAAAGATTACTCTTTTCTAAAGATATAGATGGACTTGTAGACCTTGGACGAGAACAGATTCAAGCAGGGGCTAAAGCTATAGATATACACCTTAGTTCTCCAGAGGTTGACGAGAAGGCGCTAGTTAGAGAACTTATAATAAATTTCCAACAGTTTGGAGATATCCCTCTAGTTTTTGATATACAGAACCCTAATATCTTAGAAATGGCTCTCAGAATATATCCTGGTAGGGCATGTGTAAATTCTATATCTTTAGAGGTTTCTAGAGAGGAAATAGTAAAATTGGCTAAAAAGTACGGAACTGTAACAATAGCCCTTACTACTGGTAGAGAGAGAATACCTATGGATGCGGAAGAGAGGATAGAGAATGGCGAAAGTATCCTTTCTAGATTTGATAGTAGTGATAGAGTTGATATAATCCTTGATCCTCTAGTATTTCCAGTTGCTACAAGTCCAGAACAGATAAGAGAAACGCTTAAAGCCCTCTCGTATTTTAATAGTAAAGGTTATCTTACTACTATCGGACTGAGTAACGTCTCCTTTGGCCTTCCTAATAGGTCCTTACTTAATAGGGCTTTCTTGAGTATGGTAGCAGCTAGTGGACTTGATAGTGTTATCCTTGACCCTACAGACGGAGACTTAATGGAAATACTCTACGCCTCTCAGACTCTTATAGGCCGGATTCCTACAGTAGATTATACAAAGAAATTTAGATAGATTTTAAGAGATTTTTAAAATACTTATCTGCATAATTGAAGAACTTTTGATAAGAACTACAATAATAGCTATAGTTAATATTTTCTCCTCTTTTTCCTATTCTAAACTTTGGACATCCTCCCCAGCAGAGATTGAGCCACTTACAATTTAAGCATCTTCTATCTAGAATGTGCTTTCTTTCTCTGAATTTCCTATAGAGTTCACTATTGTATATATCTTCTAGTGACTCTTCCTTTATATTTCCTAGATACCATTCTGGTTCTACAAAGAAATCACAGGGATATACATCCCCATTATACTCTATAACTAATGCTCCTTCACAGTATGGTTTAAACATACAAGGGTTTATCCCGTACGCATAGGCTATTAACCATTCTTCATACTCTCTTATATAGCATTCAGGCTTCCCACTGTTATACCATCTGTCGAACATCGAGCAGAGGAAATTTCCATAGCTTACAGGGTCTACAGAAAAACTAGCAGTTCTCCCTTCCTCATCCCTTTCTAAGCAAGGTATAAATTGCATGTATCTTATACCAAGTTCTCTAAAATACCTAAATAGCGCCTCCGGTTTCTTACTGTTTTTGTCATTTACAACAGTTAGTATATTAAAATCCACGCCGTATTCTTGTAATAGCCTTAATTTACTAAGGACAACATGATGTGTTGGTTTCCCATCCTTTGTTAATCGGTACTCATCATGAAGATTTGATGGTCCATCCATACTTAAGCCAACTAAAAAATTATTTTCCCTAAAAAACATTGCCCACTTTTCATCTAAAAGAATTCCATTTGTCTGGAATGCATTATTTATCCTTTGATTGTCTTTCCTGTATTTTTCTTGATATTCTATAGCCTTTTTATAAAAGGGGAGCTCCATTAAGGTAGGCTCCCCTCCTTGCCAGCAGAAGGTAACATTTTCTCCTACAGCCAGCACTTTCTTTACTATTACTTCTAGGGTATCAAGGGTCATACGTTTATATCTTTCTTTGTATAGCTTCTCTTTTGGAGAATAGAAACAGTATCTACATCCTAGATTGCACTGACTAGATGCAGGTTTGATAAGTACTGTTATATCTATTCTTTCCATCTTATCCAAAGATCTTCTTTATAAATTTTAGTTTCTCTAGTGTATGGAATGAGCCTCCTCCTTCGTGTCCATTGTACGGGTATATCCTAATTTCCTTCTCACCCCCATAGTAATTATAGGCTGCAAAGACCGTTGATGGAGGACATATCGTATCCATAAGTCCTACTGAAAATATCGCTGGACATTTGGCACGAACTGCAAAATTAACCCCATCAAAGTAAGAAAGAGTTTTAAATACTATATCTATCTTATCCCTATGTATCTTACAATATCTATTAATCTCTCCATAGGGCATCTCATCAGTTAATTCTAAAGCTCTCCTATAGTGACATAGAAACGGAACATCACTCATAAGCGCCTTTACTTTAGAAGATAGACCACTTACTGCTAGAGATATTCCTCCTCCCTGACTTCCGCCACATACAGCTATCTTTTCAGTGTCTATATCTGGAAATGCACAGGCAGTTTCTACCGCCCTTACTGCATCTGTAAATACTCTTCTATAATAGTAAGTCTCTGGATTTAATATACCTCTAGTCATAAAACCTGGATATTGGGGGTTTGAGTTATCTTCTTCGTAGTCTGGCGTATCTCCCGGTGTCCAACTACTACCCTGTCCTCTTGT
>JBMFMV010000076.1:0-7002 GCA_049970495.1 bacterium | reverse complement strand
TCTTACAGACGAAGATCTTTACTGAAGGATTCTCTCTTAAAATATACCAAAGTCCACCTATATGGTCCCAATGTTCATGAGATATAACAACATACCTTAATTGAGACACATTAACATTAAATCTTTTAAGGTTCTCTCTTAAGACATCTTCGTTAGAAAACGTATCAAAGAGTAGGTCTTCTCCAATCAGAAAAGAAACTCCCCACCCTATAGTCCTTCTCTCAAGTTCTGTTGATGCTTCAGCAATAATCTTTATCTTCATAAAACCTCCTTGAACTCTAAGGAAATTTTAAGCTTACTTTTAACTACTATTAAGTATATCATTTATAAAATGTAATTAGTATTAAATATAGAGGTGTTGAAGATGAAAAGATTACTAGCCGTTTTAGTTTTAACCGGGATACTAACAAGCTATTTTTATGGAATTAGTCTTGCCTGTGAAATGAAGCTCACTCCCGATAAATTCAATGTCAAAGTTGGAGAAAAAGTTGCTTTTACCCTAGAGAGGATACAGGTCCACAGAAACTGTGTCCTTCCATTAGAAGAAACTAAGATAGAGATCAAGGGAGGAAAGGTTGTAGACCCAGGTAAGTGGACAAAAAAGGATGGGATAGATATACTAAAGTTTACTGTCCAATTTACTACGCCTGGGGAAGCAAGTGTAACTATTATAAGAGACTGTCCTAAAGAAGGGCTGCAAACGGTAACAGTAAAAGGAACAGTATCCAAGTAATAGGTATAACAGGGAGTACTTTCTATCTCTTCGGAATAAGATAGAAGGTACTCCCTTTAAGCTCTTCACTATCAACACGGATTTCAAAGTTAAGTAGATTAGCAAGTTTCTTTGCTAGAGAAAGACCAAGTCCGTAGCCTTTACTCTGTCTAGCCTCCTCAAGTTTGTAGAACCTCTCAAAAATCTTCTCCCTCTCTTCTAATGGAATACCCTTTCCATAATCTCTAACAAACAACTTATCTCTTTCACAGCCAATATCTATTACTTTTCTGTCTAAGCTATTCTTTGTAGCATTTTCAACTAGGATATTAAAGATAATCTCTAATAAAGGTTTAGAGGAGTAGAAATCTTTAGGATAATCAGATAGTACTACGTTGAACTGGAAATCAGGATAAAGTTTACTATAATAGGTTTTCCTTTCTTTAAGGAGGTTTTTTAAGTCGATCTTCTCTAAATAGACCCTCTCCTGAGTCTTTATCGTCTCTAATAGGGTATCTATGAGTTTACTCATCCCTATACTCGTGTCTTCGATGGATTTGAGCGCCTCATCTAGAACTTTTCTATCCTCTTTTCCCCATCTATTTAGTAGCCTTATGTAACCTAAAATAGCGGTTAATGGGGTTCTGAGCTCATGTGATACATCTGCTATAAACTGCTCCTGCATCTTGTAGGCATTGTTAACTCTGTCAAGCATATTATTTATAGTCAGAGCTAGGTCTGTAAGTTCATCGTTAGTATTAGGTATCTCTATCCTCCTATCTAATCCCTTTATATCTATCTCCTTAGCGGTAGAGATAATCTTTCTGATTGGAGATAGAAATCTCCAAGAGAGTATGTAGCCAAGAAATATAGAGAGTATGATACTAATAAAGGAAAGTATAGTGGTAAAATATTTCAGTCTATTAAGAGCCAGAACAGTAGGGGTTATATCCTTACCCAAAAGGTAAACCCCTTTCCTTACTAGAAGGACATATATATCGGAAGCCTTATAAATTCCTTCTTTATCTTTCAAGCCCAGATTAAATGGGTCCTGTATAATCTTATCTTTAGATGCTATATAGAGTGAAGCAAATTTACCATAACCGAGACCTCTCCCTATATAATTTTCAACTTCTGGACCTTTTAAGAGGCTTTTTTTATTCTCGTCTAGCAGTAATCTCTCAATATTCCAATAGGAAAAGACTAACAAAGATATGGTGAATATTATAAATATGGATGCATATATCAGTGTCAATTTTACTGCTATCTTCAACTGTCACCTCTAAAGGTGTATCCAACTCCTCTTATAGTCTTTATATATTTACCCTTTTCTCCTAATTTCTTTCTAAGATAATTTATATACACCTCAACCAGATTCTCCCTTTCTCCTTCGTAATCTCCCCAAACTACCTCTAAAATTCTCTCTTTACTCAAGACAATATCCTTATTCTGCATTAGAAGAAGGAGAAGAGAAAATTCCGTTTTAGAGAGCTCTATCTCTTTCCCATCAACAAATACTCTATACTGATCTGGTAAAAGTTCTATACCAAAAAGATTTATACTGACTTGCTTTATAGATTCTCTTCTTCTAGATACCGCCTCTATTCTTGCTATAAGTTCTTCTATACTAAAAGGCTTTACAAGATAATCATCTGCACCATATTTGAACGCTTCTAGTTTATCCTTTATATCTCCTAAGGCAGTAAGCATAATAATCCCTACATTGGCATCCTTATCTCTTAATCTCTTTGCCACTTCTTTTCCATTTAAACCCGGAAGGAGTATATCTAAGATTACTATGTCAGGTTTGAACTCTTCAAATTCAATTAAGGCATCGTATCCATCACTTACTACCCGAGTTATATAACCTTCATGGGATAATTCCAACTCTAAGACTCGAGATATTTTAGGATCATCCTCAACTATAAGTGTCTTTTTCATCTTTAATACCCTCTAAGTTCTATTATACACTAAAAACTTAAAACTCTAAGGCTCTTTTAAGTTTTAATCAAACTAAGCTTAAGAATCTACACATAGAATAAAAGAAAAACGGAGGTGCAAGATGAATCAAATTTTAGAAACACTAAGTAGATACTACCTGTGGATAATATTTATGGGGACAGGTATAGTGATATACTTATTAAAACTAAGCCTTTTAAGAAAGGCAATGCTCTTTTTAAGCGTTGTAGTCCTTGGATTCTATCTTGGAGCTTGCCCCTGTCCAAGTGGTTCCATATTCCATATATTTACAAGCGTAGGAGCTTTTCTGTTTATATTTACCACTATAGTTACACTTCTATTTGGAAGAGTCTACTGCGGATGGGTATGTCCTCTAGGAGCAGTGCAAGAACTCATTCATATAGATAAGTACAGAATAAAAGTTCCTAGAAAGCTAGACAGATATTTAAGATATATAAGGTTTTTTATTCTTGGAATCTTTCTCTATCTCACCATCGCTAACTCTAGATATATATGGGGAAAATATGAGCCATTCAAGGTGCTCTTTAACTTTAATGGGAACACTTTGACCTTTTCTCTCTTATTAATAATATTGGGTTCATCTATGTTTATAGAGAGAGTGTTCTGCAGATATATATGTCCTATGGGAGGTTTTCTATCTATAGTCTCTAGATTCTCTATATTTGGTATAAAGATAGACAAGAATAAGTGTATAAACTGTCAAAGATGCGAAAAGATATGTCCAGTGGGAGCAATAGAAGATAGGGAAAAAGAAACAATAATCAATAAAGGAGAATGTATAGGCTGCCTTAGATGTAAGGACATATGCATTAAAGGGGCTCCAAATTGTAAATAGAGCCCCTCTTTCTTCTCTAAGATAATTTAATAGCCTGTCTTAATAGCTGAATACTGGCTAAGATGCCCTCTTCTGAGGATGATTTTCCTTCAAACTCTATAGATAGATAACCATTATAGGCAACATTTTTAAGCATTCTAACTATCTTCACATAATCAGGATTGAGGTTGAAGTCATAGAATATTCCACCACCCCAGTAAGTCTTTGCATGGACAAGCACAGTATAGGGGATAAGAGATCTTAGCTGTTCATAGGTATTCTCTCTGAAATTTCCACAATCTAAACAAACCTTCAACCATTTACTATTAACACCATTTATAATATCTAATACACCTTTAGCTGAATAGGTAAGTCCCCAATGATTTTCTACCGCTAATACTATTCCATACTGGCTAGCAAATTCAGTACATTCTCTGAAGCACTCTATATTCCACTCTACCCCCTGCTCATAAGAATACCCTGGTAAAGGAGGTTCCTTCCCATCCAATGCCATTAATTCTATAAAATCTTTAACAGTTCCCCATCTACCGCCAAAGACCCTTATTATTGGAGCCCCCAACTTAGAAGCTATAACTATCCACTTTTTAACCTTTTCTACCTCTGATTTTCTTACCTCAGGGTCTGGATTTACAAAATTATTATGGACAGAAAGGGCATAGATAGCCTGGGAATTTGAAACAGCTAGTTGTTTGACCCTCGCAATGTAATCATCATCCTCTGAAGCAAATTGAACAGCCAAGAGTTCCAGTCCATCAAGTCCATACCTGTGTGCTAATGGAAAAATGTCCTCTAAAGTAAGATTAGCCTCTTCTGACCTTCCATAGTTGAACCTCTTAAAAGAATAACTAGAGCTTCCTATTCGCATCACTATACCTCCTTAGAGATATTTTTTGGAATTTTTATTATATCACCAGACCGAAAATGTAGTAAATGCACCAAGGGAACCAACCGTAGTAATAGCTTAGTTATGTCCAGGTATGTATAATCTTTAAGTCGGCTCAATCCACTAAGAGATTACATACCACATTATTGTTCTAAATAACCTTCAGTCTTCCTTGAATCTATAATCTTGCTTCCTTATAAACTCCGAAAGTTGATCTGAAAGTAATTTAAGTTTTGAGGCTGTCAATTCTATAAAGATACCGTTAATCTCTTTATCCCTAGAAAGAGTTAAAAGTTTAGATAAGTGGGATATGCACAGACCATCAGAATCTCTATAAGCCTTATAAAACTCTTGGCTCTTTATATTCTTTATCGATTCATCCATATGAGTTAGTCTTTTTATCCATTCTCTCTCCTTATTAATAAAATAGCTCCTACAGAACTTCTGTCCTGTAGGAGCTATCAGCCAAACTTAGACAGTAAAGGCGAGCTCCATCGCCTAAATAATCAAATCGCAAAATAAAACTTAATTGGTGCCCCCAAGGGAATTCGAATCCCTGTCTCGGCCTTGAAAGGGCCGTGTCCTAGGCCTCTAGACGATGGGGGCATTCCTGGTGAGCCGCACAGGGATCGAACCTGTGACACCCTGATTAAAAGTCAGGTGCTCTACCACTGAGCTAGCGGCCCAGCCTAATCTATTTTAACAGATAAAATCCTTTTTGTAAATAGTGACTAGACTCTTAGGTGAAAATCTTGATTATCTCGTCATCTTCTTTAGCTTCCAAAGCCTTTATACCATACTTTGAGAATATCTTTATTCCAAAATCTTTTGGTTTTATCTCCCCTATAATCTTTGCCCTTACATTATTATTCTCATATATTTTTAAAAGTTTCTCTGCCTCTTCTCTGGGTAAAACTATAATTAATGTTCCGGAAGTTATAAGGCCTAGAGGATTTATCCCATACTCCTTACTAAGAATTAAAGTTTCTTCAAATATAGGGATCTCTGATTCATAGATTAATGCCCCTGTATCTGATGCTTTACATACCTCATATATTCCCATGCTTAACCCGCCTTCAGTAGGGTCATGCATAGCGTGAATACCTACAGTCTTTCCTAGTGTAGCCTCCCTATATACACTTATCCCTGGATCATAGAGGAAACTCTTACATCTTTCTATAAAAGAGACATCATAACCCTTTTCTATAAGTTCCTTTTGTTTTTCCTTAGCTATTATTGCTGTCCCTTCTATGGCTATACCCTTTGTTATAACAATAAGGTCCCCTTCTCTAGCACTAGAAGTCGATATAATCTTATCCTCTTCTACCTCTCCAAGCATACAACCCACTACTATAGGTCTGTCTAATCCCACGGTAACCTCAGTATGTCCTCCTATAACGGCTACGTCTAAGTTCTCACATGCGGAGGAAATTTGGGAGAATATATCTTCTACCATATCCTCAGTAGTCTTCCCTTCTGGTAGTAGTATCGTTGCCATAAACCATCTAGGAATAGCACCTCTAGTCAATATATCATTAGCATTAACATTTACAACGTACCAACCTATATCCTCAGTAACAAAGGTAATAGGATCGGTCTTTGCCACCAAAAATTTGCTAGAGGTTGATATAACAGCTGCATCTTCCCCTACAGAAGGACCCAAAATCACACTAGGATCATACTTCCCCCTATATGAAGATAATAATTTAGCTAGAATCTCTGTGCTTAGTTTTCCTGTCTTTAAGTATTTCATAGGGTATATTATAATATATAAAAATAGAGTATTTGGAGGGATAATCAGATGAAGAATCTAGTTAAAACCGTTGCTTATATAGGAATAGGAGCTGCTATAGTCTGTGCGGGAACAATGATTATCCAGATACCTGTCCCTCAGACTAAAGGTTATATAAACTTAGGAGATGCCTTAGTCCTTACTATAGCTATGCTCTTTGGAGCTAAATTAGGAGGAATAGCTGGCGGAGTAGGCTCCGCTTTAGCGGATATAATACTAGGATATGCTCATTGGGCTCCATTTACATTTATAATAAAAGGGATAGAGGGTCTAATAGCAGGAAGTTTAGCATATAAGACTCAAAAGATGCCAGTAAGAATCTTATTCCTTCTCTTAGCAGGGCTAGAAATGGTTACAGGTTATTTCATAACAGAGACTTTTCTCTATGGCATAGGACCTGCGATAGCAGAATTCCCAGGAAACTGTTTCCAAGCTGGTAGTGGAGTATTAATCTCCATACTCCTTGTAACGGCTATAAAGAGAGCTGTAAAGGACAATAAAATCTGGAATATCTAAAGTTAATGAATAGAAAGATTAGGAGGCTCTTTTATAGTACTATAACTACATTAATACTCTTATCTGTTTCTAGATCTTTTTCATCAGCATCAGAGCTATTTGTAAGGGTACTAATATATAAAGGTAAAGAATTTAGTATTACTGGTAAATCACTAATACTTTATATTAAAAACAGTGAACAGATAAGACTAGAAAATCTTTCAAGAATTAAAGGTAGATTAGAAGAGTCAAATCTATTATTAGAAATATTTACCGAGAATCAGAATATACAGAGGCTCAATCTT
>JBMFMV010000075.1:0-7163 GCA_049970495.1 bacterium | reverse complement strand
ATAGAGACTGATAGAACTGTTTCAGTTAGACCTATTGAAGAAAGGATTAATGAGGCACTTGAGATATATAGAGAAGGTTTCAGAGTGATAAAGATAAAGGTTGGAGAAAACATAAATGAAGATTTAGATGCAGTCTATGAGATTTACAAGTATACCAAAGGCTGTAGATACATTATCGATGCTAACGAGAACTATACCCCAAAAGAGGCTGTTTATTTTGCAAAGAAATTATACTCTGGCGGAATTGATATATCAGTCTTTGAACAACCTATTAATAGGTATAACTTAGAGGGATTGAAATATGTCAGGTTTAACTCCCCTTTTCCTCTCTGTGCAGACGAATCTGTAAGGTCAAGGTATGATGCCTTTAGACTAGTCAAGGAAGAAGCTATAGATATGATTAATATAAAGCTTATGAAAAGTGGCATATCAGATGCAATAGCCATAGTTGAATTGGCAAAATTGGCAGGTATAAAGCTAATGATAGGTTGTGTAAGTGAGTCAAGTATTGGTATTAACCAAAGTGTTCAGTTTGCTTGTGGAATGGGATGTTTTGATTTCTGTGATCTTGATTCCTATCTTATGTTAGAAGAAAAGGAATATCGAGGAGATTTCAAACAGCTTAGAAATAAGATGGTTGTAGCATAAAATTTGTATTTTTTCTTGTAATTATTAGTATCTGTTGACATTTTATATTGGAGAGGTATAATGTGAATAAAAGTTATTTCTAGGAGGTGATGGGTAAGAATATATAGAATATCTCTAAAATTTGGTTTTACTCAGTTAACCTATTTAAATAGTCTTTAGGTAATTTCTTTTCTAAGATATTATCTCTAGAAAATTCAAGAGAAGTCTAATTATAAGTCTGCTATTTAAAGTGTGTTTTAAGGTTTTTCAAATCTTATAGGAGGTAGAAAAGATGAAGTCTCTAGTTTTGAAGTTTTTTACACTAGTATTAGTAATCTTTATTATGGGTCAGGTGGGTGGAAGTTGTCAGAATTGTATAGATTTATTAGTTGTTATTGCCAATCCAGTTAGTGGTTCTACAGTAAGTGATATGGTCGAACTAAAGGCTAGTGTAGTTGGTTCACTAGCTTCAAGTGTGACAAGGGTAAAGTTTACTATAACTGGCGGTTCTTATCCACCATCTATCTTTACTGCTTATCCTCCATCATACTCTACCAGTTGGGACACTACTACTTTTGATAATGGGACCTACTTAATAAAAGCAGAGGCATATACTTCTGGCGGAAAGACTGCAGAATCTCCAGCTATAAATGTCACTGTTAATAATGATATCAAGTGGACATTTATGGTATATATGAATGGAGACAATAATTTAGAAAGCGCAGCACTGGATGACTTAGGTGAGATGAAAACTGTTGGGTCTAATAATAAGTTAAATGTCATAGTCCAGTTAGATAAGTATAACCAATCTGGTTGCTGGAGATACAAGGTTAATCAAGGAAGTTTACAGTTACTAGCTACTCTTGAGGAACAGGATTTTGGTGACCCTAACGTCTTATTGGACTTTGTTAATTGGGCAATGGCAAATTATCCTGCAAGTAGGTATGTACTAGTCATATGGGACCATGGAGATGGCTGGAGGAGAAAGGTTGGGGAGGCTATAAAAGGAATCTCTTACGACGACCATGGTGGTTTTATAAATACTGTAGAGTTGAGCAATGTTTTTGATTCTATAAGTAGACCTATACACATTATAGGAATGGATGCCTGCCTTATGCAGATGGAAGAGGTTGCTTACCAAATAATGTACAGAGGGTATTATCTGGTCGCTTCCCAAGAGACTGAACCTGGAGATGGCTGGCCCTATGATACGATACTACAGGAGTTGAAAAATAACCCTAACATGGACATATCTCAGTTACCTACAATAATAGTAGATAAATATATGGCGTCTTATAGTAGTGGTATTACACAATCTTCTAGGATTCTATATTCAAGAGAGGTAGCATATAAAGCCAATGAGTTGGCTCATACTATTAGAAATAATCCAAATATTTGGGAAACAGTTAAAGTAATAATAAGTGGCACTCAAAATTACTATTACACAGATTATAAGGACCTTTATGACTTTGCTAGAAGACTTAAAGATAACACTTCTATGCCTACGTCTATAAAGAATGCAGCTCAGTCGGTAATGACTGCTGTAAATAATGTAGTAACAGCTGAAGGACATAGCGGTACAAATTTGGCTAATTCACACGGTATTTCTATCTGGTTACCCAATTCATCCCAGTTTGCTAGTGGAAGGACAAGTTATTCTCAATTAGACTTTGCTATTGATACAGAGTGGGATGAAATGCTAGATGATTTATTCTAAAGAAGAGCTTTTGTAAAACCTAGAGGTCTAGTAGATTTTAGTATACGCTAGACCTCTTTAATTTTATACTCTCCTGTTGACACTTTTTGTTCCTAAGTATTAAAATATATATGAGACTTAAATATCATATATGAAACTAAAATGAAAAAGAGTTTAGTACCAGGGTTAGAAAGAGGTTTGAGAATAATAGAACTGTTAGAGAAGGAAAGAGACGGGCTCTCATTCGGGGAACTATTAGATAAAACTGGAATTCCGAGACCGTCTCTAGCTAGGATTTTAAATATATTAGAAGCCTATGACTTTATTAGAAACTCATCTGAGGGAAGATATAGACTTGGATACAGATTACTCTCTCTAGGATATACCGTATATTCGCAATTAGACCTAGTAAGTGAAGCAAAACCATTTTTAGTAAAATTAGTGGAACTAACGGGGGAGACAGCCGAATTAACAGTCTTTGATAGGGGAGAAATTCTCTATATTGATAAGGTAGAGAGTCCAGAACCAATAAGGCTTGTAGCACGTATTGGAAGTAGATACAAAACATTACACTGTACAGCGATAGGTAAGGTCTATTTAGCCTATATGGGAGATGATTTTCTAGAGAGTTATCTCTCTAATGTTGGACTCCCTTCTTTTACCGAGAAGACGATAACCAATGAAGAGGTCTTAAGAAGAGAGTTAGAAGAGATTCGCTCTAAAGGATATGCCTTTGATGACGAGGAGGTGAGATTAGGGGTAAGACGGATAGCTTCACCTGTATTTGGTTCATTTAAGGGGTTGGTAGCTGTAATAGGGATAGCAGGTCCTACATTTAGGATAACTCTAGATAGGAAGGAGAAATTTGGAGAAATAGTGAAAGAGGTAGCGATGGGTTTGTCAGTGAAACTTGGATATGAGAGTTAAGTTATTAGATAAAAATCTATAAAAAGAGGAGGTTGATTGAAGTGAGATATTTAAAGATATTGATTTTGGTGATGGTTTGTATAAGCCTTATATTGGGAATTGTTCCTATGGGCTTAGGGGGAGAAGTACCATCTCCTAAACAATATAGTACTATTCAAGAGTATCAAAGAGTAACTGGTAAAAAGATTCTTAAATTTACTGAAGCCCCTATGTTGGCAGAGTTAGTAAAACAGGGGAAATTACCACCAGTAGAAAAAAGATTACCTGAAGAACCAGCAGTGGTAGAGCCTCTAGAAGAAGTTGGGCAGTATGGAGGAAAGATGAGGATAGCATTTACAGGTGCGGGGGAGGCAGGTGAAGTACTCATTCAGGGATTACTTACTGCCGAAATGTATCGTCTTGGAAAGCCAATTCCGAATATAGTGAAAGATTTTAAAGCCTCTAAAGATCAGAAGGTCTTTACTTTTTACTTAAGGAAAGGACTAAGGTGGTCTGATGGGAATCCTTTTACTGCGGATGATATTCTCTTCTGGTATGAAGATGTAATAAATAATAAAGAACTTACTCCAACCTTTCCTCTATGGTTAACATTTGGAGCAGATCGTATACCAGCAAAGTTTGAAAAGATTGACGATTATACTCTTAGGATAACATTTGCTGGACCTAAACCAGACTTTATTCAGAGAATGGCTACTACTGGCCAAAGAGAAATATTTATGCCAAAACATTATTTAAAGCAGTTCCATCCAAAGTATCAGGATCCAAAAAAACTAGAAACTATGGCAAAAGAAGCAAAGTTTGATTTCTGGTACCAGTTCTTTTGGAATAGAAACGATTGGACAACAAACCCAGAAAGACCTGTTATGTTCCCATGGAAAGTTAAAGTCCCCTCCCCTAATTCTCCTGTAATTCTAGAGCGTAATCCGTACTATTGGAAGATTGATCCAGCTGGAAGTCAACTCCCCTATATAGATAGTATTGTTATAGATATAGTTTCGAATGCAGAATTAATAAATATAAAAGCTATGTCAGGAGATTTAGATTTTCAAGCTAGACATCTCTTCTTGGCTAATTATCCAGCACTTATGGAGAATAGAAGTAAAGGCAATTATAGGGTATTAAAGTGGAGTAGACCTGCTACTGCTGAGCCTATGATAGCTCTTAACCAAAATGCTAAAGATCCGAAACTAAGAAAATTATTCCAAGACCGTAGATTTAGAATAGCCCTATCTTTAGCTATAAATCGTGATGAGATTAATCAAGTTGTCTTCTTAGGATTAGGAACACCTATGCAGGCATCTCTTTCTAAAAGAGATCCTTATTATAGTCCTGAGTGGGCTAAAGCCTATGCTGAGTATAATCCAAAAGAAGCTAATAAGCTTCTAGATATTCTAGGTCTTACCAAGAGAGATAAGGATGGATTTAGGTTATTTCCAGATGGAAGTCCATTAAATCTTACTATAGAGGTTGCACCTATATTTGCTGATTGGGTTACAGTATGTGAGATGGTTGCAAATTATTGGGGTAAAGTCGGTATGAAGACTGCTATAAAGGTAGAACAGGATACTCTTTACTATACTCGTGCTCGGGCAGGAGAACCAGATATAGTAGCGTTTCCGTTTGATAATACTGCTGCTTGGGGGATATTGGTTTTCCCGGATCATGTAATAGGGACTCATCCTGCTGTACCATGGATTCCTGATTATGCTAGATGGTACCTATCTGGAGGTAAAAGTGGAGAAGAACCTCCAGGGGATATAAAGAGGATCTATCAACTTTGGGATAGAGCAATTTCTAGTACTAGCGAAAAAGAAAGATCTGCTGCAATAAGAGGTATTATTGATATTCATAAGCGTAACATTTATCTGATTGGAACTGTAGGAGACTATCCTTTACTATGCATAGCTAAAAATAATCTAAAGAATGTACCTGAAGGAGTAGACCAATGGCCATGCTTAGGATTTCCTGAGCAATTCTTCTTTAAACAATAAGAGAATAAATAGGGAGAGGGGATTCTCCTCTCCCTTAGATATTAGGAGGAAACTTTTTATGGTTCGAAATATTGTACTTATCATATGTGATACTCTTAGACAGGATTATGTTGGGTGTTATGGAGGGAATATTTATACTCCAAGTATAGATATGTTGGCAAAAGAAGGAGTGATGTTTACCCATTTTCTCCCAGCAAGTTTTCCTACAGGTCCGTTCCGCAAAGACATTTTAACAGGTAGGTTTACATTTACTTATCATTCTTGGAGAAGTAACTGGCAAAGTAAAGACTATTTGATCACCGATGCCCTTAATAAGGCGGGATTTGTTACAGCTCTTATAGGAGATACCATGACAGTGGGTTCTTTCGATTCACATTTTCAGTATGTTGATTTTATAAAGGGGCAAGGACCAGTTTCACTTTATCCTCTAGATATTGAGTTACCCCTCCCTGCAGATGAGAATAAACTTCGTACTCCTAGAGAGAGGCTTCAGGTTTTAATGGAGCAATGGGTAAGATGGCAAGGAGAAGAAGATAGATTTGCACCTCGAGTATTTAAAAAAGCTCACCAATGGCTTGAAAACTTTGGGAGAAAGGCTAAAAGATTCTTTCTTATGATAGATTCTTTTGATCCACATGAGCCATGGAATCCGCCTCGATATTATATAGAAAGATATGATTCTAACTATGAAGGAGATGAGTTATTTGAACCTGCGTATGCTCCAAGTGGTTATGCTTCTGAGAGGGAGATACAGCATATGAGAGCAATGTATGCAGGAGAAGTAACAATGGTTGATAGATGGCTTGGATTTTTGCTGGAAGGACTTAAGTATATGGATCTATGGGATGATACTGCTATTATCCTTACTTCTGACCATGGATTTTATCACGGCGAACATGGATTAATAGGTAAGGTCGAATTAGATAGAAATGGAACAATTATAAAACGATGGCCCCTTTATGATACGATAACTAGAATACCATTAATAGTTAGAATTCCAGGAGGTCCTAGTGGCAAAATGTATGATTCATTATGTCAGGCGCCTGACCTAACAGTAACCCTTTACGATTTAGCTAGGCTTAGAATACCTGATACTTGTCAGGGCTGCTCTTTACTTCCAGTAATAAATGGAGAGAAAAATCAAATTAGGAATCTTACTGTCACAAGTCATACTTATATAACCGATAAAGAGTGCCGTTGTCCAAGTTCTATTCGTACTAAAGAGTGGCTGTATATTTATGGCGGTGATGAGTGGCAACATGAACTTTATAATTTAAGAGAAGATCCGATACAGAAGAATGATGTATTCGATGAGGAGAGAGAAATAGCTAAAGACCTTCATCAAGAATATATAAACTGGTTAAAAGAAATGGAATGCCCAGAGGTAAGTATCCACTTGAGGTCTAAATTTAATGATAGACCTAGAGAAGATTTGCCATATGCTAAGACAATTTAGTAAACTGTTATCTGGAAAGTTAAGGTTAGAAAAACTTTTAGGTTTTAAGAAAAATTCTTATATGTAAGGAGGTTTGAGATTATGAAGAAGTGTTTAGTTGGATTAATTATGTTAAGTTTATTAGTTAGTGTTTTGGTAGATTTTGGTAATATCTCTTTTGCCCAGAAGATACCCTCCCCTTCTCAATATAATAGTCCAGCTGAATATGAAAAGGCTACTGGGAAAAAGATTGCTCATTTTAGTGAAGCACCACAGCTAGCTGAACTAGTAAAACAGGGGAAATTACCTTCCTTAGAGAAGAGATTACCAGAGAAACCAGTAGTAATTGTTCCAGTGGAAAGGATAGGCAAGTATGGTGGGACATGGAGATTTATTTTGGCTACTAGAATTCATCTACCACACACAGAGAGGCTTACCCTTTACGATCCAATATTGCGGAGATCTGCTGATACCAAGGATATACTAC
>JBMFMV010000074.1:0-7886 GCA_049970495.1 bacterium | reverse complement strand
CTAAATATTCAGTCAAATCTCTTCCTACCCCATAATTGTCTATAACTATCCTAATCCTGTTTACATCAAAGCCCATTATAATTTTTTCTAATAGCCCCTTATACTTTTGGTCTAAGATTCTATTTAAGCTTCTCCTTTCTTCAATTTCTACTGGTAAAACCTTATCTATCAAGTAGAAAAGTCCACTCTCTTTATAATCTTCTAAACTCCCATATATCGCTTCCCAATACTCTATATTATGATTCCGTTTAGTATCTATGTTATCTACAAGTATATCCAATTCGTCAAAAAGGCTACTTGGAAATCTTACCCCTGCTAGTATAATACTCCCTACAATCTCCCCCTTACCAACTTCATCAAATCCAATTAAAAAATCCTTAGATGACGATAAGTATCTTTTCCCAATATTTTGATTTATTACTTCTCTTATCTTTTCAAATTCACAACTCCTACTGTTAGGATAAGATATAAATAGAGTTCCACTTTTATAAAAAACACATATAAAATCGTCTAATCTCATTCTCCAAATTTCATTGATAGATTTAACCTCTTCTTCAATCCATCCTCTACTTAGTAATAACTCTTTTATCCCTTTACCTAACTCAGGCTTTATATTTCTCCAGCTATAACTTCTAAGCCTATTCATTTTATTAATTATACCATAAAGGTGTAGCTAAAAACTCATTCGAAAAGAGGTAAGTGCTGAGTATTAGAAAGGACCTGATGCATAAAATTTCTCCATACTTCAGCAGGGAATGTCCCTCCAGTTACCCCATTCATAGGAGTATTATCATCATTCCCCATCCATACACAAGCTGTATATTGTTTAGTGAAACCAACAAACCAAGCATCTCGGTAGTCACTTGTAGTCCCAGTCTTTCCAGCACAAGGATAGCCACAATTAGCCCTTTTGCCAGTCCCATACTTTATAACATTCTCTAGCATTTCAGTTATAGTCTTAGCAGTGTCTAAATCTATTAACCTAATAGGTTTTATTTCAGGCTTATAGAGAACCTTCCCATCTCTATCTAAGACAAGCTTTATTGCTACCGGCTTTATTAGGATTCCGCCATTTGCCCAAACAGAGAAGGTTTGAGCCAATTGAAGAGGTGTTACTCCTTTGGTAAGACCTCCTAAGGCTATGGCAAGGTTTCTATCTGAAGAACGATCCAAGGGGATGCCCATCTTTATGGCGAGGTCTAATACGTTATCTATCCCAACCTCGTTCAGTAGTTTTATAGCTGGGATATTAATAGAATAAGCTAGAGCATCTCTCAAGGTAATAGTTCCCCTGAAAGTCTTATCATAGTTCTGAGGAGTCCACCATTTATTTCCTATCTTAAACTCTATCTTTTCATCAACTATAGTGTCTTCCGGTTTCCATCCCTTCTGAATTGCTACGGTGTAAACGAAGGGTTTAAAAGCAGAACCAGGCTGTCTATAAGCCTGAACAGCTCTATTAAATTGGCTCTCCTTATAGTCTCTTCCTCCAACCATTGCCCTTATATATCCATTACTATTTTCTATCAAAACTAAAGCCCCTTGTGAAACTTTATATCCCCTAGCCCTTTCAAGCCCTTTATTCAATATCTCTTCTGCCTTCTTCTGCATATCTAGATCTAGTGTAGTATATATATTTAAACCATTTTTCTCTATGTCCTTAAACCCTAATTCGTTCTTTAGGACGTTTAGGACATAATCTACAAAGTACGGAGCCTTCCAATAGCTACCTTTCCCAGTAGAAAACTTTAGTTCAGTCTTTAATGCTGATTCGTACTCTTTTTCATCTATAAAACCAAGTTCTAACATCTTTCTTAATACTAACCTTTGCCTAAATATTGCCAGATCTTTATTTCTGAAAGGAGAATAATTCTCTGGGGACCTAATAATCCCTGCCAATAAGGCACACTCTGCCAGATTAAGATTTTTAACAGGTTTGCCAAAATACGTTCTAGAGGCAGACTCTACCCCATAACATCCTTCTCCAAGATATATGATATTCAAATATAGGTGTAGGATCTCTTCCTTAGATAGAGTAGTCTCTATACGCAAAGCCAAGAGCATCTCCATTATCTTACGCGAAGGGGTTCTTTCTAATGTAAGAAAGACATTCCTAGCCAACTGCTGTGTGATAGTACTACCACCTTCACTAAATTCTCTACGCTTTAAGTCCCTATATATTGCCCTGGCTATACCTCTTAGGTCTATCCCTACATGGGAATAAAATCTTTCGTCTTCTATGGCAACCACTGCATCCTTTAAATACTGGGGAATATCTTTTATTGGCACAATGATTCTCTTTTCTGCATAAAGTTCCGCTAAAGGAAGACCTTTAGCATCATATATAGTAGTCTTAGTAGGAGGATTATACTGTAAAAGTAAAGATGGGTCTGGCAATTGTGGAAGATACTTAAGGATAATAACTATTGTGAGAATAGAAGTAGCAATAATGAGTATCAGTATAAAGGTTATTAAGGAAAGGATTAACGTCTTTAGTATTTTCATACTACCATTTGACTCTTAATGTCCTGGAAGCCTTAGCCTCATCCACCCTCTTTATAATATGTTCCTTAGGAGCCTCTTTTACAAGCTCAGGGTTAGTATTAGCCTCATCAATTACTTCTCTTAAAGTCTCAATAAACCTATTCAAGGTATCTAAAGATTCCGTCTCTGTAGGTTCTATCATAAAAGCCTCTTCAACAATAAGCGGAAAATATACTGTTGGTGGATGAAAACCTTTATCTATAAGTCTTTTAGCGACATCTAAAGCTCTAATTCCCTTAGACCTAAACGATTTTAGAGATGCTACAAATTCATGTTTACAAAGTCTCTTATATGGTATATCTAGAAATTCTCCAAGTCTTTTCTGTAAATAATTAGCATTTAAACTAGAAATCTCTGCTATAGACCTTAAACCCTCTTTCCCTAATAATCTTATATAACAGTAAGCCTTTATCAAAACAGAAAAATTACCATAAAAACACTTTACCCTTCCTATTGACTTAGGGAAATTAGAGTCTAGAGAGTAGAAACCATCTTTTAAAATTACTCTAGGAACGGGTAAAAACGGGGCTAGGGATTCCTTTACCCCCAAGGGTCCGGCGCCAGGTCCACCTCCACCGTGAGGTGCTGAAAATGTCTTATGGAGATTTAGATGAACAATATCAAATCCCATATCTCCTGGCCTTACAATACCCACTATACCATTTAGATTAGCCCCATCGTAATACAACAAACCACCCACATTATGGACAAGATAGGCTATCTCTTCTATATCCTCCTCAAATAAACCTAGAGTATTTGGGTTTGTAAGCATAATTAAAGCAACATTATCATTAAGAAACGGTTTGATAACAGAAGGAGAAACTAAACCCCTATCGTCAGACTTTACCTCAACCACCTTAAATCCTGCCATAGCTGCACTAGCTGGATTTGTACCGTGAGCAGAATCTGGGATTATCACTAAATCTCTTTTCTCTTTTCTATCTCTAAAATATGCCTTAGCTATAAGAAGCCCGGTAAGTTCACCATGAGCTCCTGCAGCTGGTTGAAGGGTAAAAGCAGACATACCCGTTATCTTACAGAGGAATTCCTCTAATTCATAGAGAATCTTTAGAGCTCCTTGAACGTAGCATTCATCCATATAGGGATGAATATCTACAAATCCATCCAATTCGGCTAAAGCTTCATCTATCTTTGGATTATACTTCATAGAACATGAACCAAGAGGATATATATTATTATCTATCCCATAATTAAGACGGGATAGATTAGTAAAATGCCTAACCACCTCCTGTTCACTCAAACTAGGAAAAATCTCTAGAGGACTTTTCCTTAGAAGATTTTCAGGAATTTCTAACTCAACATCTGGGGTATTTATATATTCAGTACATTTACTCTTTCTCTTTTCAAAGAGAGAATCCTCTAACATACGGCATTATCTCCTCTATAAATCTATTAACCTCTTCTTTACTATTCATCTCTGTAAAAGTAGCAAGTATTGTATCTTTAAGTTCTGGATACCACTTAGAAATATCCAAAACAAATATACCCCTTTCTCTTAAAATATCTCTAACTTCTGATGAATTTGCACTTAATGGAATTAGTAACTCATTAAAGGAATGAGCACTAAAATAGCTCCCTAAAGCCTTTCGAACAGTATTTGTCAACTGATAACAGGTTAAAGCTATATCCTTCAGTCCCTTTTCTCCAATTAGGGAGAGATAAATAGCCACTTTAATAGCACATAACGCCTCATTAGAACATATATTAGAGGTGGCCGAAGCCCTTCTTATATGCTGTTCTCTAGTCTGTAGGACAAATGCATATACCCTCTTACCATCCTTATCATTAGTCATACCAACAATTCTTCCCGGTAATCTACGTATATAGTCAATCTTTGTGGCTAGAAAACCGGCTGAGGGACCTCCAAATCTCATCCCTAACCCAAATGACTGTAAATCTCCACAAGCTATATCTGCTTTATATTCTCCTGGAGGCTTTATTAAGGCTAAAGAAAAAGGCTCTACTATAACTGGTATGAGCAAAGCTCCAACATTATGAACTAATGGCTCAAACAGTTCTGGATTCTCTATAATACCAAAGAAGTTTGGGTTTTGAAAGATTATACATGCGGAGTTTTGAATAAACTTTCCCATCACCTCTATATCTAGCAAACCTGAATCTTTATCGTAAGGTATCTCTATAATTTCAATTCCTCTAGATTCGGCATAAGTCTTTAAGACCATCTTATACTCAGGATGTAAAGACCTAGCGACTAAGACCCTAGACCTTTTTGTAAGATCACAAGCCATAAACATAGCCTCAGCAGAGGCTGTAGCTCCATCATACATGGAATCATTGGTAACATCCATATGTAATAGATTACATAGTAGAGTCTGAAATTCAAATAAGGTCTGTAATGTCCCTTGACTCAATTCTGCCTGATAAGGGGTATAGGAAGTATAAAATTCTTGTCTGTGACTTACCTCATTTAAGGCCTGTGGGATAAAATGTCTATAGCATCCACCACCTAAGAACCATAAAAATTTATCCGAGGTGATATTTAAACTGGCTATCCCTTTCAAAATTTTAACCAACTCTATCTCTGTAATACCCTCAGGTATATCTAGCTCTTCTTTTAGCTTTAGATTATTAGGTATATCTAAAAAGAGTTCATCTATAGATTCCAATCCAAGGGCATCTAACATATACCTTATATCTTCTTTTGAATGGGGTATATAATCCATAGTTATTCCTTAATCAATTCCTCATACGCTTCATTAGAGAGTAACTTTTCAATCTCTGAAGGACTTTCAATCCTTACCTTTATAAGCCAACTTTCTCCGTAAGGGTCATTGGGAAGATTCTCTGGAGATTTTCTGGCTGATTCATTTACCTCCTCCACAGTTCCAGAAACTGGTGATATAAGGTCAACTGCTGCCTTTACTGACTCTATAACACCAAAGGCTTCTCCCTGTCTTAATTTAGTCCCTACCTCTGGCAGTTCAACATACACTATATCTCCGAGTTTTTCAAAACCATATTGAGTAACCCCTACAATTCCATAACCATTTTCTATCTTAATCCACTCGTGAGTATCTGTATATTTAAGATTCTCTGGAACCATAACAAATTCCTCCTTTCTTAAAATTCAATCTATAGAGTTCATTATAGCATATAGCATCGACATTTCTCAAAAATCTAGCCAAAATCAGATTGTTCCATCATTCCGCATGTGTCACCACCTCTATATAAATGCTTGACAAAAGTCTACTGTTCGTTATATATTCTATATATGCAAAACAAAAGAATTTTTCAGGAAGGGGGTGAAGAGAGGTTATGATATACAACTGGATAAATGTTGTGATAGGAATACTCACCATAGTTATTCCAATACTTAGGAAACTGACAGGGGCTGATCTGTGGTTACATATTATTGGAGGAGCTATAATAGCTATCTGCGCATACATGGCAAATCAGCAAGCTAAAAAGTAGAAAAGGTGGTGAAATAAACTGAAACTAAATGTAGAAAGATTAGTAAAGTTGTCAGTATATGGAGAAATATCTTCCCCTACTATGATATCACCATACAGAGTTAGTTCTGATGGAAGGGCTCAGGTATTACCAACATTAGGAGGAATAACCTACAATGTAAGGGTTGGAGATCCTGCTCTGGGTTGGTCAGGAGATCATGTAGAGCCTGGGGTAAGTTTGAAAAATAAGGATAGAGAAGAAAGTAATGCTTTAAATACACTATCTTGCATTGGTAATAGAGCAAGGGTGATAAGTGGAGACGCAAAGGGAGAAACAGGTATAGTTACAGGAAAACATGGTGGAATAGAGCATGTACTAATAGATTTCCCCGAGTCTATTCTCAATAAATTGGCAATTGGAGATAAGATTCAGATAGAGTCTTATGGACAAGGACTAGAGATATTAGACTTCCCTCAGATAAAGGTTATGAATATCTCTCCAGAATTATTAACAATGTTAAATATAAAAGAAGAAATAGATAAATTAAAGATCGGGGTAAGGAAGATTATTCCAGCAGAACTTATGGGGTCTGGAATAGGCTCTGCAAGTAGCTACTCAGGAGATTACGATATTATGACTCAGGATAGAGAAACACTAAAACTACTTGGGCTTGAAGACCTAAACTTGGGAGACATAGTTGGGATAAAGGATATGGACAATAGATATGGCAGAGGCTATAGAAAAGAGGCAAGAAGCGTTGGCGTAGTGATACATTGCGACTGTGTTCAGGCAGGCCATGGACCAGGGGTTACAGTAATACTTTCGAGTAGTAATAATTCCTTAGATTTCTTTGTAGATGAGACAGCAAACATTGCCCGAATACTCAGGATAGGTAGATATAGTAATGGATAGAGAGAGTATAAGATTTCTTGCTAGAGCAGGACTCTATGCAGCTATATACGCAGTTTTAACAATAGTACTTGCCCCCTTTAGTTATGGAATAATGCAAGTAAGAGTATCGGAAGCCTTAACAGTTTTACCAATAATAGACAAAGCGGCAATACCTGGTCTATTTGTAGGATGCCTCATAGCCAATATAGTTGGAGGATTCGGAATTATAGACATTGGATTAGGAAGTATATTTACTCTCATTGCAGCGTATCTCACATCAAGAGTCAAAAAAGATTGGCAGGCACCTATACCGCCGGTAATAATTAATGGGGTTGGGGTAGGGACATATTTAGCTATCTTACTAAAGACCCCAATTTACTGGGGGATATTTTGGGTAGGAGTAGGGGAACTGATAGCCTGCTTCGGTTTAGGGTTACCCCTTTTATACTTTATAAGAAGGATAAGAAAAAGATAAAAACCTTAACCCTTTAAAGGGAAAAAATCCCTCTAGTATTCTACTAGGGGGCCCTAAAACCAAGTAGCCCTTGATTAGAACAATCAAACTTTAATTACACTATCCCATTCCTTGCTCCAGTATCTACTTATCTCCCTAAGTTCTTCAAGTATAATGAAACGTGTTTCCTCATCTTCTATTAGATTAGAATTTTTGTAGTATTCGATCAGAGAGTTAAGTCGTTTTAAAGAGTGGCTCTTAGCCTGAAGTTTAAACTTCTCTCTTTTAGCTAAGTCACTGGGTGTATTGGTTAATTTAGCAATCTTTCTATTCCACTTCTCTACCCATTCGTTAGGAGGTAACTTGGTATCTAAGATGGCTTCTGTAGTCTTATGAACTTTCTCTATATTCTTCGCTACTAATCTTGTAGCAAAGACAATGGTATATCTAAAACCAATAGTAAATATAGCAACAAAGACAAAAAATACAATTATAGAAATCCACATATTATTCTATCCCTACAAGACTCAATTTTTCTGCGAAGTGGCAGGCTACAAAGTGGTCA
>JBMFMV010000073.1:0-7968 GCA_049970495.1 bacterium | reverse complement strand
ATCAAAAGAAAATTGGGAGATATAACCATGAATAATATCATATGTATTTCAGGAAGATTTAATTTTGAGGAAAGACGTACGAAAGGGATTCTTAAGATGGGCTTATCAAGGAATCCGAAGAAGATATTTTATAAAATTAAATTAAAAGGGGTGATAGAATGAATTTTAGCTTACCTAAAGATAGGGTTCCAGTGATACCTCTTCTAGGAGCTCCAGGTGTACAGCTTTCTAATACTACTTTGAGAGATAATCTAACGGATGCTTCTGTCCAAGTTAGAAGCTTGGAACTTCTCATAGAGAGATTTCAGACAGATGGAATATTTACTTTTATGGATCTTACAGTAGAGGTAGAGGCTTTAGGGTTAAGAATAGATTTTCCTGAAGATGAAAATCCTTCTGTAAGAAGTCATAGTATAAAGACGTTAGGAGATTTAGAAAATCTCAAGAAATCATATAAAGGGATATCAGGTAGAATGCCCATCTTTATAAAGGTGGTGGAGAGGTTAGCTAAGAGTTATACTATCCTGAAAGGAGCTTATACTATAGGTCCATTTACCTTAGCAGGAGAGTTAATGGGTGTAGAAGATTTGATGATCAATACCATCTTAAACTCAAGCTTAGTATATAACCTTTTAGATTTTACTACTATAGTTGTAAAAGACTATGCACATGCACTATTAAACGCTGGAGCGGATACAATAGCAGTATTAGAACCTACTTCAGTGATGCTTTCTCCTTCGCAATTTAACACATTCTCTGGAAGATACTTTTCTAGACTCGTAGAAGAATTAAAAGCTCCTTTGATACTTCATATATGTGGTGACACTAGACACTTGATAAAAGGTATGGCTAGTACCGGTGCAATAGGACTGAGTCTAGATAGCCTAGTAGATCTAAAAGAGGTTTCAACTATTGTACCAGAAAGGGTGTTTTTAATAGGGAATCTTGATCCTGTAAGAGTATTTCTACTAGCTAAACCTCAAGAAGTTGCTAAAGCTACTAGAGAACTACTAGAAAAGATGGCTGGAGTCAAAAATTTTATATTGAGTTCGGGTTGTGATATACCTAAAGAGACACCACTAGAAAATATAGAAGTATTTATAAATACTGGAAAGAATACAAAAATTAAATAAAAGGGGAAAAGGATATCCTTTTCCCCCAAATTTTACTTCTTTATAAAAATCTGAGCTGGGAAGTATGCATAGGTTCTTAAATTATCATACCCCCATAAGCCTTCTGCAGGAATATTTCTCAGATAATTCTTTGCTATTATCGGTTGTGGAGTTAGACCAATAGTGCCTATTGTCCAGAGGTTTTCTGCATTAGACTTAAGAATTTCTTTACCTAATCTTATCCTTTCCTTATCACTTAGAGTAGTCTGCATCTTTTCCCACAGAGTTATGAGCTTTTTAACCTCTTTAGGAGGCTCTTCTCCCGCTTTCCCATTAGTAGCATACCACTGTGCCCAAAGAGGACACCATGTATTCTCCCAACCATAATTCATAGGTACCCACCAATAAGGCTCTAAGGGGAATAAAAATGCACACCTATCTCCAGTCCAGAATCCCATCTGTATAAGATTACCCATTGCTCTTGGGCTTTGTAATTCTCTAGCTATCTCCTTAACAGCTACCTTGACACCTATAGCATCCCAATATCGGACAAGCATCTCTCCAAGTCTCGTGGCAGTTGCGTCTGGGACATGTTCAAGCAAAATCTCTAACCTCTTGCCGTCTGGTCTTAGTCTATATCCATCAGGTCCTCGCTTTAATCCCATTTCATCTAGTAATTTATTGGCTGTCTCAGGATCGTACTTTATATAAGCATTACCAAATGACTCTTCATAATATGGCGACTGGGGTATCACCGTGGTTTGTCTTGGTACCCCTAAACCAAAGTATAACATTTGATTTAGTTCCTCGCGATTTATAGCCAGAGACATAGCCCTTCTAAATCTTACATCCCTAAATATATTCCTTAGTATAAGGTCTTCTTTATAGGTTTGATTGATTTCAATAATGAAATTAGAACCCCACAATCCTTGCCACATAAGTACTCTATAGTTACCTTTTTTCTCGTTTTCTTTGTAGAGCGTATAGTTTTCTAAGCTGGTACGTCTTCCGGCAAAGTCTGCTTCCCCCGAAATGGCTTTCATATCCATTATATCGATACTCTGCACTACGCTGATAAAGACTCTATCTATGTATGGAAGCTGATTACCAGCAGTATCAATTTGCCAGAAATAAGGATTTCTCTCCATCACTAAGAAATCCGTCCCTTTCTTAGTTAAAACAAAAGATCTTAGAGTAGGGCAATTCACCTCTGTAGCATTTATAGTACTATACTTTCCAAAAAGCTGATACCATTTTTCAAATCCTTCCGCTTTAGCTCTTTTATTTATTTCCTCTATAGGGGTATACTTGGGATGAAATTGTTTTAAGAAATGTTTTGGACGATAAATCGCCCCTGTTTCATGAGCCAACCTGTAAGTTGCCATAGGATACGGTACAGCAAAGCTTAATTTAACTGTATAATCATCAATCTTCTCTACTCTCATTAACTTACCACCTGGAGACCAATATACAGGTTTTACAGGTGTAAGCTCGTCATTTAGAATAATATCTTCATACCAAAAGATGATGTCATCTGCAGTAAATGGTGCACCATCAGACCACCTCATCCCTTTACGGAGATATATAGTAAGAGTTTTCCCTCCATCTGTAAACTTCCATGCCCTTGCTATACGGGGAGTTACAGAAGAGCCATCGGTAGCTATACCAAGGATATGCTCGTATCCAGTAAAGTAATCCCCTTCTCCAAGGCTATTGGGAGAATTTGTAAATAGGTTTACTTGTCCACCATACTGCCCAATTTCTTCCACAGGAACTACAACTAAAGGGTCCTTAGGTAATCTCTTATCTACCGGTGGAAGTTTACCCTGCTTTACTAATTCAGTTAACATTGGAGCTTCGCCAAATTTGGTTATCTTTTTTCCAGTAGCCCTCTGATAATCAGCAGGAGTATTATAGAAGTTAGGTTTTGGAACTTTTTGAGCAAATGAAATAGAGAAAGATGTAAGAATTAAAATTACAATCAAAGATAAGGAACTCACCAAACTAACAAATCTTCTCATATCTTTCATCCTCCCCTCTAATTTAGACTCTGATGAAAGTATAGCATACATAGAAAATCTTTTCAACTTAATTCTCTATACCGAAGGATAACCTTACTAAAAGTCCAATACCAAAAGAGATTAGAGACACTCCAAAAATTATAACGATCATCTCTAAAAACCTTTTCTTAAAATTAAGATTCTTTGCTACTGAGATATAAAAAGTAAAGAATAAGACAAGGATTACAGCAAATAGCAGGGTAAGGAGAAATGCTATGAAGCAGTCTTTTAGTATGACATAAGGAAGTATTAAGAAAAATACTGCAAATATATATGTTATTCCTGTAGTGAGAGATGCCCTTATGGGACTTCTCTCTTCGCCTTCAGTCTTGGTAGAGAGATACTCAGAGGCTGCCATAGATAGTGAAGCGGCTATCCCCGTGATAATTCCAGCAAGAGCTATTAAAGATGTATTTCTTAGGACAAATGTAAAACCAGCTAATGTGCCAGTGAATTCTACTAGAGCATCACTTAAACCTAAAACTATAGAACCTACGTATTTTAATTTCTCTTCGTCTAAAATATCTAAGAGTTCACTCTCATGAGCTTTTTCGTCGCTAATAATACTATCTATCTCGGGATATCTTTGAACAATACTACTATAGTTTTTTTGAGCCAACTCTTCTCCAGATTCCATCAACTTTAATCCAAATGTTATACCTAATATCTTTGCAACCACTAGATAGAACCATACTTTAAACCTATTCGGTGAAACATCTTTTCCCGTAATCCTCTTCAATCTTTCGTAATGAATATACTCTTCTTGAGCTAGTTTGTTTAGAACTTCCTTATTATGCTGATCTCTAATCCCTTTTGCCAAGTTAGAATAGATTAAATACTCTGTTATTTCATTTTGTTGTAGTTCTATAATCTCCATAGTCCAGCTAGCCTCCTTTTTAATAGAATATTACACTTTGGAGCCCGTAAAATCAATTGAATGAAATGCCTATAAGTATTATAATCTCAGAGAAATTAATATTCAAATAATAGGAGGTCAGCTATGAGAAAGATATCTATTTATACCGAAGCCATACCTAATATGCCTTGGGAAGATAGACCTACAGGATGTAGAGATGTTATATGGAGATATTCAAAAAATCCTATCATTAAGAGAAATCATATTAAGAGGTCTAATAGCATCTTTAATAGTGCAGTTGTAAACTTTAAAGATAAGTTTGCGGGAGTCTTTAGAGTAGATGACAAAAGTAGAGCAATGAATATACATAGTGGCTTCAGCGATGACGGAATCAATTGGACTCTTAGTGAGGACCCAATAGATTTTATTCAAGAGACCAGAGACCCTTTGATAAGTATGTACAAATATGACCCTAGAGTAACCTGGCTAGAGGATAGGTACTATATAACCTGGTGTAATGGATATTATGGGCCTACTATAGGAGTAGGTTATACTTATGACTTTGAGAAATTTTATCAGATAGAAAATGCATTTCTTCCTTATAATCGAAATGGGGTTCTTTTCCCAAGAAAAATAAATGGAAAATACGCAATGCTTAGTAGACCTTCAGATAAGGGTCATACTCCTTTTGGAGATATATTCTATAGTGAAAGCCCTGACATGATTCACTGGGGATGCCATAGATTTGTAATGGCAGCGGGTCATCAATACTCCTCATGGCAGTCTCTTAAGATAGGGGCCGGTCCGACTCCTATAGAGACAAGTGAAGGGTGGCTACTAATATATCATGGGGTGCTTCTTTCTTGTAATGGCTATGTCTACAGTTTTGGATGTGCACTATTAGATAACGAGAAACCCTGGATAGTAAGATATAGGTCTAAAAGTTATCTGCTTTCACCTCAAGAGTTATACGAGTGTGTAGGGGACGTCCCTAATGTTGCATTTCCCTGTGCAGCATTATGCGATTCTCAAACTGGAAGAATAGCAATATACTATGGAGGGGCAGATACCGTAGTATGTCTTGCATTTGGCTATGTAGATGAGATTATAGATTTTTTGAAAAGTGATGGGATAAAGATGACTTAAAAATTTACAAGGGCTCCTTCCGGAGCCCTGTTATTCTTTACTTGGCAGTAATACGACCTTCTATCTTTGGATTTATCAGGGAGTTACTCTGAATATACTCTTTTAGAACTTCATAGTCTACAAAACCGAGATTTATTACGTTAGTACCTTAATGACTATGTTCTTACCCGGACTCGATATCTCTGCAGTTTCAGGTGTAGTTAAGCCAAAAATTCCGTACTTTTCTCCACCCTTTTCTACTATTACCCAGCCTTTTCCCTTGTCTTTTAATACTTCTTCCTTAGAGGAATCAAAATTGACACTTAGTATGGGGAAATTAGCCTTTCTAATAAAGTCTGCTAAAACTTTAGGTCCCATATCGAACTCATGATTGCCAAGTGTCATAGCATCATATCTTTTTATACACAAAAGTTCATCTCCATAATCTTATTTATATCTTCTCAATTGAATTGAAGAGAAACTGCGGCACAGGCTTATTAGTCTTTACATAGACTTCTCTAAGATGAGCTCTAAAAAGCTCGTCAAAGATATTTTCTTCTTTTACTCTATGACGTCTATTATACCACCAGAACCAGTCGCTTCCTTCTGCAATAAATATTTCTCTAAGGGCAGATTCATAAGCCTCTTTAGAGATCTCTTCTCTGTAATCTTCCAAGTCTTTTCTTACCTTTCCGAGATAATCCCAGGCTAGATTTGTAGCGGTTTCACCTATCCAGGTATCAAATGACATATTTATCCAAGATCCAGAGGAGATACTGCCTAACACATCAAAGTTTCCATCTAACTCTATAAACTCTGAGATGGTTACAGGATTTAATCCTGCAGTTTCTGAGAGTCTCCTATAGAGAGAGACAAGAAATTCCCAACCATTCTCAGGATAATAGTTCCAGCAGTTCTCTCCATCTAAGGCTATAACCACAAGATATTTCTTTCCAGATGGTAAATTAAATCTTATCTCCTCTAGCCTTCTTATAAGGTCTATAGCAGCATCTTGAGGATTAAATCTATAGTATTGGAAACTTATTAGGTTTGATAGAAACTTATCCCTAAATATTAAAACCAACTTCCCGCTTTGGGTATCTAAAAAATAGGGTCTGTATAACACTTCTGGATTCGAAAGTCTATCCCCTAATTCCCTAAGGTTTTTCCCTAGAGTCTTAGACAAGATATCCTCATCCGCTATAGCCCATTTAAACCCTAGAGAATTAATCATACTTAAGGCATCTTTACTGACAGCTAGTTCAGAGGGCCAGACACCTTTTGGATCTTCTCCAAAAGTAGAAACATAGGTGTCTATAGCGTATCTCAATTGAAGCTCTGCATCTTCTGGATGTTGGAATCTATTGCTTGGTAATTTACTTATGCCAACTGTTCTAGCGATATCTGTATCTATAAGTAAAGGGAGTATTGGATGATAGAATGGAGAAGTGATTATTTCTGCTTGACCTAGATCTAGAAGTTCTCCATATCTAAGTAAAACTAGACTTATCACCTCTAGTTGTTTTCTTATTACAAGTCTCTTATGTTTCTCTGTAAAATGTTCTTCTCTTAATAATCTCCTTACTACCGGATCATCTTTTTTAAAATGGGGGTCAAACCAAGCTAGATTTCCCCAAACCTGTAGATCAAGAAGTTCTTGTACTGATAACTCTTCTATAGCCCTATCTATACCAAGAGAATTAACTTTAGTATAAAGAGAATAAAAACTTGGGTATGGCTTTATAAAATATTCAGGGTTTAGTACAAACGAATACTCAAGTAATATCTTTTTTTCTTCATAGGTTAGCTCTTCTGGTGGTTTGTTTAGTATCTCTAGATATATATCTCCCGCATAATTGTAGATATAATCATTTAATTGTGAAATAAGTACAGGTGTTATATTAGCAGTATAATGAACGTCTGGGAAATAAGTAAGAAGGTTTGCCATATAAAGATAGTCTTTTACTGCATGCATCCTAGTCCATGGAAGTAAATATCTACCTGTTCTTGGATCTTTATATGTGGGCTGATGATGATGCCAAACTAGCGCTACATAGAGAGTCGAAACCATATTTCAGCCTCCTATTATATAGAATTTATCTTATCTCTCAATGCCTTAGCAGAGTCTTCAGGTTTTACAGGATTTATATAAAAACCAGAACCTAGCTCAAAACCTGCTAATTTAGTAATCCTTGGAACAAGGTTAAAGTGCCAATGGAAGAATTCAATCCCATTTCCCCTGAACGGGATATTATGCAGTATAAAATTATAAGGAGGATCATTAAGAACTTCGGACAATGCCCAGAAGATAATCTTAAAAAGCTTAGCTAGCTCCATTATCTCTATTTTGCCTATCTTCTCAAAAGTAGATGCATGCTGTTTAGGTAAGATATCTACCTCGTAGGGTGAAGGGGATGCAAAGGGTGCAAGCGCTATAAAGAGATCATTCTCATATATTATCCTTTCTCCATCACTCTTATCCTGTCTTATTATGTCGCAGTAGGGGCATCGTTCCTTGTAAGCATAGTAGTCTCTAGCACCCTCATATTCTTCTAGAACTCTCTTAGGAACTACAGGAAGAGCTATAAGTTGAGAATGAGGATGTTCTAAGGATGCTCCAGCTTCTGGTCCATAATTCTTAAAGATTATGGCATACTTAATTTCAGGATTTTTAGCTTGCTCTAAGATCCTATCTCTATATGCCCAAAGTATCTCTTCAATCTCCTTCTCCGACATATTAGCCATTGTTCGATTGTGGTATGGACTCTCTATGATAATCTCATGAGCTCCATATCCAGAAGCCACATCGTACATT
>JBMFMV010000072.1:0-8192 GCA_049970495.1 bacterium | reverse complement strand
GTCAGAGGAAGGTTTATTAAATTTTGTATGTGTAACTCAGGAGATATGGAAGGGATAATGCTAGGGGGAAGATAGACTTGAAGAGTTTAATAGCATAAGAAAAAAATCTAAAAGAAGACTAAAAAGGGGATAGAAGAAGATAGAATAGATCAACCATTTTTGCAAGAATCACGGTCTTTAGATATAGCTACACCGTCCTGAGCCTTTTTACCGTCAAAGCCATAGTAGAACATATACCAGGTATCATCAAACTTTACTATATATGGGTCTCCTACTGTGATACTATCCCAGGTGCCCTCCGGTCCATTATCTAATACCGGATTCCCTTTATACTTTTCCCAATAAAGAAAATCTTTAGAGAAAGCAAGTCCTATTCTTTCATGCCAAGGAGACTCTTCTCTATCTTTAGCGTTATAAAAGAGATAATAAAGATCATCAACTTTTATAACACATGGCTTGTATAACCCTCCCCTTTCCCATGGACCACCGGGAACATTCTTTAGAATAGGGTTAGAGGGGTGTTTTATCCAGTTTACAAGATCCTTAGAAGTAGCTAAACCAACAGCACCAGGTCCATTTTCATACCCTATCTTAGGGAAGCCCACATAGAATAGATAAAAGGTTCCATCTTCGTGATATATATAAGGTCCTGATATTGATCCAGAACCCCAAGAGCCCCTCTCTTCTATGTCTAATATGAGTCCTATTCTTTCCCAGTGTATTAGGTCCTCACTCTTTGCAATGCCGATTCTATTTACCTTACCATCCCAGCCAGCATAGAACATATAAAATATGTTATCCTTCACTATAATACTTGCACAGTCTACCTCTTTACTGTCAAAGTCTCCTACCTTTCCGGTAGGAGCTAGAACAGGTCTTTTTAGCTTGTATCTTCTAAGGAGCTCTTCCATCCTATTAACCTCCATAGTTATAGATCTATCTTTAGTAGTCTCTTTTCAAAAGGTTTTAGAAAGATATCTTTAATTTTGATTATTTTTCCATCTTTAAAGTTTATAGTTATACTAGCCTCTTTATTATCGCTCATAAGGTTTTCTATCTCCAATGTAATTGAGTTATCATCTAATTCTATAAAGTTTATTACAGTAGGTATGCTATCTACAGATATCTTATACCCTTTATTGTCTAAAATATACCCCCTAGGATAAGCTGCCCAAGAAGTTATTCTATTTTTGTTTATATCGCAATTTATAGTCCTGCCTGATTTTATGACATAACACTTTGTTCCAAATGTCTCTATGTAAGTAGAAAAGCTTCCATCTTGATCACTACACGCTCTTTCCTGTGTATTCACTTTTAATCCTGGTAAAAATCCAGCATGGGCTTCTCCAAGGTCCAATTTTCTCCATAAATTGTATGGATAATCGGCGTTATAAGATTCATAGAAAGACATTATACTATTATATGCAGCTTCTAAAAACTCTTCTTTACCTGTCCTTTCATACTCTAGAAGCAAAGGATATCCTACTATAGATGTCCAAAAATGAGGCATAGTAGGATATGGAATAAGTTTATAAAAATAACCACTCGCCGCATCATCCCATATCCTAAAGGCAGACTGAGTTCTAGGGTCATAAGAGTATCCTAAGTCTGTTATTGTTGGTTCTAAAAAGGTATAAGCCTCTTTGTAGTATCCTTCATTAAACAAAAATGTCGCCATTGGCACAAATGCATTTGCATCCATCGTCCATTCTTTGTTTTCCTTAGATAGTTCCTGTGACTGGGAGATAATGCTCTCTAAAGTAAAACTTTTCATTGTTTCTAGCTCTAGCGCTTCCCTTTTATATCCTCTATTGTTTAGCTCTTTTATAATCTTTTTTATCATATGCGGTTCAGGGGAGATGTATGTAGGTTTATTATTGAAAAACCACTTTAAAGTATTATACGCCCATAACAAGTAAGTATCCCTAGTTTGAAGTGTTAAATACTTTTCGTCAAATAGAGATAGATAATAGTAGATAGTAGAAATCCAATTAGCGTTCCATATTCTAAATCCCATCCTATTTCCTTCTAAAGCCTTATCTAGAGGATTTAGATAACATGCGTAGTTATTATCTTGACACTTTTTCCTAAGCCATTCATTGGCATATTTTTCTATCTTTGCAATTTCTTCCTTATTTGGATCTGTAAGATTTTTGTATATAATTATTAGTGTAGAAGCGGTTATCTCTCCTGTGCCTGCCTGTTGACAGTTTCCTACTTTTGGATCAGCCATACTTTCTTTAGTGAGTAAGTCTACGGGAAAGACTCCAGAAAAACCAACAGAATTTGGATTATTATCAAACTGATATCTAAGAATAAATTCAGCCCTCTTATCTATTAATTCTCTTAAATTTCTCATACCTTCAAATAGAATAAATGTCTTATTACCATTGTTAAAAGAAAATTCTACTTTCTGTAGACCGCTAAATTTAACTAGAGCTCTAATAAGATACTTATTATCTGCTACTTTAGTAAATGATAGCTTATTATTGTTCATCCTTACTGAAGTTATATCGAGATTAGATGGAGTCTCAATTTCAATCTCTAAGTATTTTCCAACAGGAATATATCTTGAATAGTGGAAAACTGGCTGGCTACAGATATCTATAAATTTATGCTCCATATCTTTCCAGTCTTCAAAGAGAAAGTATCTGAGGGTAAATGATAAAGGTTTATCTGGATTTATAATTATTTCAGGCTGATGGTATTCTGTGTCCCGGCTGTCTATACTTCTTCCTGTAACAAATAAAACTGGAGATGATGCTAAGGGGATATGTCTTATCCCTAGATTATATAAAGGAGTATAACCGTTCATTTCTCCGTCTACTAAGACTATAGCTAAATGGGGAGATCTCCCGTTATTATGTGTTAATAAAAGATAGGCTAAATTCTTACCTGTAAACCAGTGATAAACTGTTGGGGTGTTATCAACTAGAAAATAGGAGGATTGTTCTCCAACATGCATAGTGATAGTTGGACGAAATACTACTCCTAGCGTATTTAGGTTTAGTTTTTGAAGGCTACTAATAGTATATGTCTCATCTAAAAATGAGTCGGATAGCATCCTTTTTACAGTTATTTTAACTTTATCCCCTGTGTATTCTACTGTCTTTTCATCTTTATTATCATATATCCTGTGTTTCATCTTATTACTTGTAATGAGCCCTTCTCCATAATCTAAAACAACCGTACCCCATCCCCATGGATTATTAGGTTCTAGTGGTGTATTATCACAAAACTGCACCATTCTATTATTTAATAAACCGGCAAGACTCTTTATGGTCCCTGTGACTTCATCTATTGAGATCTTTAATAAATTATTTTCCATTTTTATAGGTTCTCTCCCTTTCACAATAATACTAGAAAAATACGCCTTTCCGTTTTGGACTGATAGACCATAGTATCCAGAGTTAAACGTGGTATCATTTACTATAAATAATGTGTCTCCGTTCGAGGTAATCTTTATATTATTTCCTTCCTGAACTATTCTAAGCCGATATTCTTTACTCTTAGGTATCTTTTTAGAAGCGAGATACCTAGTAGTCTCAGTTGTTCTTAATATAAGTAAAATATTCTGCTTTTCTATAACTAGTTCGTAATAATTTAGAAGGTTTTGCATATTAAATATTATTCCAGCTCTTTCTGAGAGAGGATTTATAAGGCATTCTATCTCAACATTCCATAGGCTTGTTTTTGAATGAATAATTGCCTTGCCCCTATCTATTTCTCCCATTATAACGTCGTCTTTAATTTCCCAGTGCCCGTGGATTACTTCCCAATTAATTAACTCATTTCTACTAAAAGATATATTAGAATTTAGTAATATAAAACTTAGAAGAAGGGTGTAGAGTAAAAATTTATATGGATTTCTTTTCATCAATAGATACAATTTAGAATCTCCTCATACATAGCTATAATATTTTCCTTAGGCGTATCTGGCTGTATCCAATGAGCTGGACCTAAGATAAGTCCTCCATTCTTACCTAGCTCCATAAACCTTTTTCTTACTTCTTTTCTTACTTCTTCTGGGGAGCCAAAAGGTAATATTTCTTGCTCATCTATCCCGCCAAAAAATATCAGTTTGTCTCCATAGCATTTCTTTAACTGAACAGTATCCAGGGCCTTGGGCTGGATAGGGTCTAGTATATCTATACCTATATCTATAAGATCTCCTACTAATGGTAATATATTTCCACAGCTATGGTAGTACACCTTTGCCTTAGTAAATTTTTTAATATGCTCTATCAGTTCCTTCTGTCTAGGCTTAAGGACACTTCTATACCAAGTAGGAGATACTAAAAGATTCTTTTGAGTAGCTAAGTCGTCTCCTGTGCAGACTATATCTATAATGTCTCCTATCTCTGAGAGAATATTTTCTATCAGTCCCTTATGTAACTCTAGCATTTTATCTAATAAAGCTTCAGCAAAAGCAGGATTAACGTAGATATCTGTTAGAAACTTCTCTAAACCTGTCATATACCAACTACATTCGAAGATACCAGTAGATCCTCCCCAAGATGTCATCACTGCAGTCATCTTTCCTCTCTCTTGCCATTCAATAACCTCTTCTCTCATTCCAACCACCCTAGCTTTATCAAAAGGATCAGGCCAAGGATAGTCATCAAGAATTTTTGGATCATCAAAATCCGCTAAAGGGTGATAGACCATCTCTAAATGGGGTCCTACCTTTTTACGGCCTATACCTAGTTCCTCAAAAATAATCCCATTTTGCTCTCTAGGTTTAAAGTTCTTTTGAGGCTTAAAGTATATATAAGGAGCTATATCTATTATTTCAAATATCCAATCTGCTGGCGGAGAAATACCTCTATAAAAAGTAGGAACCCTATCTGGTTCCTTATGTTCTAATGCTAGAGAAACCCTTTCTCTAGAAGTCATTAGAGAGTTTATCCTTTCAACCCAGTAATTACTATCCCCTGGATATAATACCTCTGGGCAAAGAAAAAGAGAAATAGACAGGGGAGCATGACTATCATAGAAGATGCCATTAATACCGCAGTATGAGTGCCTCCGTACCAGGCTGACCTAAAGAAGCCTAATGCAAGAGACGCAGTCCGTTTACTCTCGGAATTTAGATAGATAAGTGGTCCCATAAAATCATTCCATATTCCCATAAAAGTGAAGATAGCTACTGTTCCTAGGGCTGGTTTAGATAGAGGCAAGATTATTCTAGAAAAGATTTGGAATGTGCTACATCCGTCTACCTTTGCTGCTTCTTCCATCTCTTTTGGTATAGTAAGAAAGAACTGCCTTAGTAAGAATATATAAAATGGTGAGCCAAAAAATGCAGGGACAGTGAGAGGATAAAATGTATCAATCCAACCAAGACTACGAAAAAGAACAAAAACAGGGATCATTGTTACTTGGCCTGGAATCATCATAGTAGAAATAAGTAATAGGAAGAAAAAGTCTCGACCTGGCCATCTCAATCTACTAAAAGAGAAGGCAACTGAAGAACAAGAAGAAAGGACACCAATTATGTTTATTACAACTAGTTTGGTGCTATTTAGTAAATAGAGTCCAAAGGGCCACATAGTAAAGGCTGTCTTATAATTTTCCCATATGATTGGTTTAGGAACCCATCTGGGCGGAAACAACCATACTGCCCCTTCATCCTTAAGAGAGGTGGAGAGCATCCAAAAGAATGGGATCATAAGAATAAAAGCTCCTGCTATTATAGTTGCATATATTAGAACTCGAATAATTATAGTAGTTGTCTTTAATCCTAAAGTCATATCAATTACCTCCTTGATTCATAGTATACCCAATAGTTAGCTATTCTAAACTGTACAAAGGTAAGAATCAGTATAACTAAGAAGAGTACCCAAGCCAATGCAGAGGCATAGCCCATCTTAAACCACTGAAAGGCATTCTGATATAGATAAAGCACATAGAACAAAGTAGCGTAATTTGGTCCTCCGTTTGTCATTATATAAGCTTGGGTAAAGACCTGAAACGAGCCAATTATCCCCATAATCAACTGGAAAAAGATTACTGGGCTTATCATTGGTACAGTTATAGACCAGAATCTTCGCCAACTAGAAGCTCCGTCTATAATCGCAGCCTCATAAAGCTCTGTAGGAACTCCTTGAAGACTAGCTAAATATATCACCATCCCTCCACCTACACCCCATAGGCTCATTATGATAAGAGACGGTAAGGCCCATCTCTCATCGTAAATCCATCCTGGCCCTTTTATGCCAACCAAAGACAGTAAATAATTTAGTACTCCAAAGTCAGGATTAAAAATCCACGACCACAGTAAGGATACTGGTACTCCAGAAACGACCGCCGGTAAATAATAGATCGTCCTAAATATTGAAAGGCCTTTAATTTTTTGATTCATAAGAACTGCTATAGCTAGTCCACCTGCTATGCCTAATGGAACGCTAAAGGCAGCATATATAGAAGTTACTTTTAATCCCCGCCAAAAAAGAGGATCTTCTATTAATGTCTTATAGTTTCCAAATCCGATCCATTTTGGAGTTCTAACTAAATCCCAATTCGTGAAAGAAAGTAGAAAAGATGCAATTATTGGTCCGGTAGTAAATACGACAAAACCTATAAACCAAGGAATGGCATAGAGATAACCTTCTATTGCCTCTTTTCTAGCTAACTTGCTCCTATACTCTTTCATAGACATCTCGTTTTATATTTCAGGGAGGGTAGAATCTTCTACCCTCCCTGAAATAATTATTTCTCCTTTAAGAGGGCATTAATCTTAGGTACTAGCTTCTTAACAGCTTCAGCAGCACTTTCTTTCCCTAAGAACATACTATCTAACCCTCTAGGTAATTCTGTATCTAATATCTTAGAAGCATTAGGATGAAGGATCTCTCCAGGGAATAGATTTGGAATCTCCATCTCAGTTACTCTGTAATAGTAATGTTCTGGTAATCCAGATAATTTATAGTAGTAACTGTTTCTATCCCTACCAACAGAAACTAGATCTGGGTTCCAGATTGCTACCTTAGAGTAAGCAATTTCATGTGCTTCAGGAGAGAATAAGAAACTTACAAATTTCCATGCCTCATCCTTATATTTAGATTGAGATAGTATCGAATAAGCTCCTATTCTTAAGTGATTTGCCCTAATTTTATTACCAGCAGGTGGGGCTACATCCCACTTGAATTCCTTTATCTGCCTATACTGCTCTACTGACCAAGCTCCACCTACCACCATAGCTATCTTACCGGTCATGAATCCACCAGGTAAAGCCTGTGATTGAGCTGGGGTAGGAGCAACATTATACTTATATACAAGGTCCTGAATAAACTGTAAAGCAGATACACTAGCTGGAGAATCCATAGTACACTTAGTAGGATGGGCAAATTTATTAAACATAAATCCCCCGTTTTGGAAGATCCATAAGTTTATCCATGCATGCCAGTTGCTTACAGAAAAACCAGCCTGTGTCATTCTATTACCATCAAATTTTGTAAGCTTTTTAGCCGCCTGTAGAAGGTCATCCCATTTCCATTTATCTGTAGGATAAGCTAATCCAGCCTCATCAAAAGCACTCTTATTATAGTAGAGGAGGTTTACATTACTACGGGCAGGTAAAGCAAACATGGCTTTTCCATCTTTATAGAGCGATGAAAGTTGAGGTTTCTTGAATATATAGTAATCCTTTATATTCTTAAATCTGGGATCTTTCTCGAAGTAAGGCTGTAAATCTATTACAGCCCCTCTACTAAATAAATCATAAGACCATATAGTACCACTAAACATCACATCAGGAGGGGTTCCACCAGCTACCATTGTCTGGATCTTCTGCCAATATTCACCGCCAGGAATGTATATAAGCTCTACATGAATGTCAGGATTCTTTTTCTCGAATTCAGCGATAAGATCTTTATTGATATTTACCTCTTCAGGGCTACCCCAGGTACTAAATTTAATAGTAACCTTTTCAGCCCCGATGGCCAAAGCCAAACCACTAAGGACAAAGACTACTGTTAAAACCAAGACTTCCAACTTCTTACTCACTTCAAATTAACCTCCTTTACGAAATTTTTAAACAGCTACCTATACTGTTACCCAATAATGGGTAGATTTTCTCCAAACTCTAAAACCTCTTGTAGTCTCACTTTTATCTATAGTCTTACCACATTTCACCCCACAGCCCAACCCCTTGATTTTTACCCCTTTGCCTCCTTATCCTAGTATTAAAA
>JBMFMV010000071.1:0-8369 GCA_049970495.1 bacterium | reverse complement strand
AAGATTACCTTTGCTGCACCTTATCCAGCGGTAGATATTACATTAGCAAAAAGTTACTGGAGTGGTAGATTCTTTGCTCCTAAACATTATCTAAAACAGTACCATATCAAGTATAACTCTAAGGCTAATGAAGTTGCTAAGAAAGAAGGATTTGCTGATTGGATACAGTGCTTTAACTATCACTATGCCTATGGACAGAATCAGATGGATACCAATTTACCTGACATTACACCATGGGTTCTTACTAAAATAGATGAAGCTGGTAACAAGTATTATGAGAGAAATCCATACTACTGGAAAGTAGATACCGCGGGGAACCAACTTCCTTATATTGATAGACAGGTAGTAGTGATAGTTAAGGATGCACAAGTAAGAATTATGAAGATAATAAGCCAGGAACTCCATGCTGCTGGGGAGAACCCGTTACCTGTAAAAGAGTATACTCTATATAAGGAGAATGAGAAGAAGGGAGATTATACAGTCTATCTATTCAATAATACAAGAGGTTCCGATTGGTGTGTGGCTTTTAATTTAACTCATAAGGACCCTGTCCTTAGAAAGATCTTTAATGATATAAGATTCCGTCAGGCTATGTCTTTAGCTATAGATCGCAAACAGATAAATGATGTTCTTTATTTTGGTAAGGCTGTTATAAGACAGGCAGTTCCGCCTCCAGAGACAAGCTTTTATGAAGATTGGATGGGTAAGTATTATATAGAGTATAATCCAGATAAGACAAATGCATTGCTGGATGAGATGGGACTAAAATGGGACAAAGACAAGAAGGTTAGACTCAGACCAGATGGTAAACCACTAGAGATCGTACTTGAATGTACAGAGGAGTTTGCTCCACAAGCAGAAATGGTATCAGAGATGTGGACTAAGGTAGGGGTAAAAACAATAATGAAGCAGGAAGAGAGGACTCTATTCTATCAGAGAGGAGCAGCTAATGAAAGAGATGCGGCTGCATGGACATTTGATGGCGTAGCTGAATTTTCTATAAGGGCAGGAGGAGCATATAGGAGGGCATTTGGCGATCCAATAAATGCAGCGATTCTATGGACAACCTGGATCAACACTAAGGGTGCCTCTGGGGAAGAACCACCAGAGATTATTAAAAGGTTCTATGAGATTGGTGATAAATTCCTAATCACCTCTCCAAAATCAAGAGACTATAAGAAGTTGGGAAGAGAGCTGCTAAAGATTGCAATAGAAAATCTATGGGCTATTGGAACATCTGTTGCTCCAAGGGTTATTTTGATAAGTAACAAACTTGGTAATACTCCAAAGGAAGGAACTTTTGCCGCTGATTATATGTTTTGGGTTCCTTATATGGGAGATACATGGTTCTTTAAGAGGTGAGGCTAAGAGATGCAATTATCCTACCTTCTAAGACGTCTCCTATATATGGCTCTAGTTCTCCTTATAATGTCTATCTTCTCATTTATAGTGATTCAATTACCTCCTGGAGATTATCTAACGACATACATAATGACATTACAAACACAACAAGGCTTTGTAGATACGGCTCAAGTTGAGGCTCTTAGAAAACAGTATGGACTAGATTTGCCAATGTATCAGCAGTATGTGTACTGGATAAAGAATATGTTTAGAGGGGATTTTGGTTGGTCTTTTGAGTGGAGACAACCGGTCGGCAAACTTATTGCCGACCGGCTTCCTATGACAGTAGTAATCTCAATTCTTACTCTACTATTTACCTATACAGTTGCTATACCTATTGGCATATATTCTGCAACACATCAGTATTCATTTGGAGACTTTTTCTTTACCGTTATAGGATTTATAGGACTAGCGACTCCTAGTTTCTTTCTTGCCTTAGTATTGATGTATATCTTCAATAGATATCTCGGATTCAATGTAGGAGGTCTTTTCTCTGCTCAGTATATAGATGCTCCGTGGAGCTTTGCTAAGTTTGTCGATCTTTTGAAACATTTACCTATTCCTATATTTGTCATAGGGCTCTCTGGAACTGCCAGCATTATTAGAATTATGAGAGGTTGTCTATTAGATGAACTTAGACAACAGTATGTAATAACTGCTAGAGCTAAAGGACTAGAAGAAAAAAGATTACTATATAAATATCCAGTAAGAATAGCTATAAATCCTATTATAAGCACTATAGGTTGGGTACTTCCGGGAATCGTATCCGGAGCAACTATCACCGCTATAGTATTAGATATTCCAACTGTTGGTAACTTACTGTATACTGCACTTTTGTCTCAGGATACTTATCTAGCTGGCAGCTCTATTATGATCCTTACATTTTTGACGATAGTCGGTACATTTATTTCTGACTTACTATTAGCGTGGGCAGATCCAAGAATCAGATATACATAAAAAGAGGGGATTGTTGATGGAAGAAGAAAGACCTACTCAGACATTGGGAGAATTAGAAATTATTAAAGAGAAAGAGGAGTTGTATACTGCTACACAATGGCAGCTTATGTGGAGAAAGTTTAAGAAACATAAGCTTGCTATTGTAGGTCTAGTAATGTTATTGATACTTTATACCCTTGGTATCTTTTGTGAATTCTTTGCTGTCTATGATCCAGCTAAACGCGATACTAATTATATATATGTCCCCCCACAGAGAATACACTTTATAGATGAATCTGGAAAATTTCACCTGCGTCCATTCGTATATGGACTAAAGCAGGAAAGTGATCCAATAACTTGGAGGAGAATATACGTTGAAGATAAAAGTATAAAATACCCAATATATTTCTTTGTTAAGGGTGATAGGTATAAGTTATGGAATCTAATAGAATGTGATTGGCACTTTATAGGGACAAAAGAAGGTTATATATTCTTATTTGGTACTGATGAATCTGGTAGGGACCTTTTCTCAAGAACTATATATGGAGCTCGCATTTCACTCTTTACTGGTTTAGTTGGTGTATTTTTCAGTTTTATTATTGGCTGCATATTAGGTGGTGTTTCAGGATACTACGGAGGCACTACCGATATTATAATCCAAAGAATTATTGAATTCTTAATCTCTCTACCGTCTATCCCTTTATGGATGTCACTAGCTGCTGCTATGCCTAAAAACTGGTCACCACTAAAGGTGTATTTCTTGATTACTATAATTCTCTCATTGATAGGCTGGTGTAATCTGGCCCGTGTTGTCAGGGGCAAATTGCTAGAGCTTAGAGAATTAGATTTTGTCACTGCAGCTAGGCTTGCTGGAGCTGAAGATTGGGATATTATAGTAAAACACTTACTCCCTAATTTTTCCAGTTATCTTATAGTTAATATAACTTTAGCAATCCCCGGAATGATTCTTGGTGAAACCGCATTGAGCTTTTTAGGAATAGGGCTGAGACCTCCCATTATAAGCTGGGGGGTTCTCCTTAAAAATGCCCAAAACATAAATACTATAGCGCTGCAGCCTTGGCTACTAATACCTGGAATATTTATAGTTGTTACTGTACTTGCCTTTAATTTCTTAGGTGATGGGTTAAGAGATGCTGCGGACCCTTATAGATAATTTCCTTAATAGAGAAAGGGGTTATAATACTATGGAAAATCTAGAGAAAAAAGCTGTAAAAATCTCAGTCGATGCTAGTAAATGGCAAGGTAAATTTTTACATAATTGGAATTATATTGGATATGATGAGATTAATTATACGCATACTACAGAAGGGGAAGAGGTCTTAGAAAAATTCATGAATTTTGCAGAGAAACCCTACTATGTTAGAGCTCATCATCTACTATGCACAGGAAATTGCCATGGATTCTATAAATGGGGTTCTACAAATGTCTATATAGAGGATGAAAATGGAAATCCCGTTTATAATTGGAAAATCATAGATAGAATATTTGATACCTATTTGAGGTATAACTGTAAGCCTTTTGTCGAGATAGGATTTATGCCCCAAGACTTAACGAGGTTTGGGGGCACTAATTATTTTGAGTATCGCCAGGACGGATGGAGATACCCACCAAAGGATTATCAGAAATGGTATGATCTTATCTATAATCTAGTAAAACACTGTATAGAACGATATGGGATAGAAGAGGTCAAGACATGGTATTGGGAGTTATGGAATGAACCCGATATAGAATATTATTGGAAAGGGACTTTAGAAGATTTCTGTAAACTATATGACTATACAGAATCTGCTATTAGAAGTGCCCTTTCTGAAGCCAAAGTTGGAGGGCCTGCTACTACTGGTCCGTTTGTAGGAAGAAAATCGGCTGAATGGCTTGACAGATTTTTAGATCATTGTGTTAATGGAACTAATTATCTTACAGGCTCTCGAGGAACTAGGATTGATTTTATCTCCTTTCATGCTAAAGGAGCTGGATATAACTTTGACGTCCATTATAGAAAACAGCTTCCTTCTATAAAAAGACTACTTAGTCAGGTCCAATTAGGCCTTGAGATTATAGAAAAGTATACTACATTGAAGGGGCTAGAATGTGTCTTATCGGAAGTAGACCCTGATGGTTGGGCAGCTGGAGGTAGGTTCGATAATCCCAATCTAAATTTTCGTAATACTGAATATTATCCAAGCTATGTAGTGACAGCATTTACCAAGCTTACGGAATTAGCGGAAAGATACAATAGAGATCTAAAATTACTAAGCTGGGCGTTTATGTTTAGAGGTGAGAGATGTTTTGAGGGTACAAGAAGCTTTGTAACACAAGGGATAGATAAGCCAATACTGAATCTCTTTAGAATGTTCTCTTTCTTAGGAGATAAGAGGCTCTATTTCGAGAGTTCACAGAAAAAGAATCAACTAGACTTTATAGATGATTGTGGCGCTACTGAAGAGCCAGAAGTCTATGGTGTAGCAACAATGACAGGGAGTAAAAGTGTTGAGATTTTGATATACTGTCATCATGATGACTGGGATATTAATGAAGAGTACGAGGCTGAACTTGAAGTAGTCAATCTGCCATTTGGTAGCAATAAAATAGAATTAAGGCATTATAGATTGGATAGAGAGCATAGTAATGCTTATGCTGAATGGGTCAGGCAGGGAAAGCCTGATTACCCAACAGAAGGACAAAGAAGAGCTATAAAGGCTAGAGAAGGTCTTGAACTCTATGAACCAATATGCGAGGTCTCATTATTTAATAAGACATTTAGAAAAACCATAATTCTTCCTACTCATGGTGTTTCGCTACTTATCCTTTCAGAAAAATAAGATAAACAAGGAGGTAAGTTTATGAAAAAAGATCTAAGTAATAAGACAGTTGGTTTGATTCATGCTTCTTCTATAACAATACCAATAGCAAGACCTTTTATACAGGAGATAATTCCAGAGGTTCAGATAATGCATCTATGTGATGATACAATCCAGAGGGATAATCTTGCTGCAGGAGTTGGTGTTATTCCAAAGATAAACTATTTTAAGTTTGCCACCTATGCACATTTTTTAGAAGAAGCTAAGGTAGACCTAATTGTACTAATGTGTTCAACATTTAACAGGGCAGTTGAATATGCTAGACCAATGATTAATGTTCCAATGCTTCAGATAGATAGACCTATGATGGAGCTAGCTGTAAAAACTGGTAAAAGGATAGGGCTTCTTGCAACCTTACCAACCACAGTGCCATCTTCAGAAAGACTTCTTAAAACTGTAGCCGAAGAGATGAGCAAAGAAATTGAAATAAAAACAGTGTTAAGCTCGGAAGCATTTAAAGAGCTAGAAAAAGGTAATATAGAAAAACATAACGAAATACTTTTAGAAGAGGTAGATAAACTGAGTAAAGAGGTTGATTGTATCTGTATGGCTCAGATATCTATGTCCGTCTTAGAATCAAGGCTCATCAATGTAAGAGTCCCCGTCTATAATAGTGGCAGGACAGGTTTTACAAAAGTTAGAGAAATATTAGAGAGTATGTAGTGAGTCCTATGATTTCCGAAGAGATTATAAAGAAGTTAGAAAGAATTGCTCTAAAGATGAGGTTAGATATACTTGAGATGGTAGGGGTGGGTAAGGCAGGTCATTTAGGAGGCTCTAGTTCCTGTGCAGATATTGTAGCTAGTTTATACTTTTATAAGATGAGGATCGATCCCGATAATCCAAAGGCGGAGGATAGAGATAGATTCCTCTTGAGTAAAGGACACGGAGCCCTTGCTCAGTATGCAGCCCTAGTTGAGTTAGGATATATTCCTAGAGAAGAGATGAAAAGGACAAAGACTCTTGAGGGGATATTACAAGGGCATCCTGACATGAAAAAGACCCCTGGGATTGAAGCAAATACAGGATCTTTAGGACAGGGTTTATCAATAGCTGTAGGGATGGCTCTTGGTCTTAGGCTGGATAAAAAAGACAGCAGAGTATATGTAATAGTAGGAGATGGAGAACTCGCTGAGGGTCAGATATGGGAAGCGGTTATGTGTGCGAGCTATTATAAACTTGATAATCTTATAGCTATTGTCGATAATAATAGGTTACAAGCAACTGGTCCTATAGAGGAAAGATTCAATATATTCCCTATAGCACCAAAGTGGGAGGCCTTTGGCTGGTATGTAAAAGAGATTGACGGCCATAATATCAGGGAGATAATAGAGACTTTAGATGAGTTAGATAATGTCAAAGGAAAACCAAAAGTTATTATTGCAAAAACGGTAAAAGGAAAAGGATTTTCTTTTGCCGAAAATAACCCTACATTTCACAATAGTCCACTCTCAGAAGAACAGTATCTTCAGGCAAAGAAAGAGTTAGAAGAACAGATGGCGAGGTGGAACTAATGATGCTAGAAAATTCTAGAGAGGCATATGGAAAAGCATTAGTAGAGCTAGGAGCAATAAATAAGGATATAGTGATATTAGATGCAGACCTCAGTAAATCTACAAGAACTGTATTATTTCAAGAAGCTTATCCTGATAGATTCTTTGAGATGAGTATTGCTGAACAGAATATGGTAAGTGTAGCAGCGGGATTATCTCTAGTTGGCAAGATTCCATTTGTCCACTCGTTTGCAGTATTTGTTACAGGAAGGACTTATGACCAGATAAGACAATCTGTATGTATAGCAAATCTCAATGTAAAGATATGTGGGTCAAGTTGCGGTCTATCTGATTTTGGAGATGGAGCAACACATCAATCTATAGAAGACGTGGCGTTAATGAGAGTCCTTCCCAATATGGTAGTACTAGTACCTGCCGATGCCAACGAGGTAAGAAAGATGGTAAGAGCTATGGTAAAGTGCTATGGACCAATGTATATAAGGATAAACAGAAACGACCTGCCTATATATACAGGAGAAGATGGTGAATATGAGATAGGAAGACTTTATCAACTAAAAGATGGTGAAGATATTACTATATTTGCTAATGGAGTCATGGTCTCTAGGGCGATGTCTGCAAGTGAAGTCTTAGAAAGGCATGGTATCTATGCTAGAGTAGTAAATGCTAGTACGGTTAAACCCCTAGAAAAAGAGGAAATCCTAAAGTATATAAATGGAGTAAAGGGAATAATTGTTGCAGAAGAACACAGTATTATAGGAGGACTTGGTAGTGCCATAATGGAACAACTTAGAAATGTAAAACATCCACCAGTTGAGTTTATAGGTATAAGAGATAAATTTGGCACATCAGCTAGTAACTATGAGGAACTATTAGCATATTATGGATTGACCTCCGAAGCTATAGTAGATACTGCTATTGATCTATTAAAGGGAGAATGATATGAAATTCGGTTGTTGTGGGAATATGGTTGCGCTAGAGCCAGATAAAACCGGGATAGAGATAGTAGAAAAGCTAAAAGAGATTGGATATGATTATATTGAACTATCTCTATCCCATATATCCAAACTATCAGAGGAAGAGTTTATAAGATTAAAGGCTAGGCTTGATGCTTCTGGTTTAAAGTGTGAAGCTTGTAATAACTTTTTTCTGCCAGAGATAAGATTAACTGGTAATCAAGTAAATTTTCAAGAGATAGAGAAATACTTAAATTTAGTATTATCTAGAGCAGGAGCGTTAGGGGTAGAAGTGATAGTCTTTGGTAGTGGCCCAGCTAAGATGGTTCCTAAAGATTTCCCTATGGAAGAGGCATGGAAGCAACTAGTAAAACTTACTAGGCATATCAGTGAACTTGCAGGTAAATACAATATAACAATAGCAATAGAACCACTCAGGAAAGAAGAATGTAATATAATAAATAAAGTCCTAGAAGGGCTAAAAATGGTTAAAGACATAGATAGAGCTAATGTAAAGCTATTAGTAGATTTTTATCATTTAAGAAGTGAAGGAGAAGACCCTTCTGTTCTAAAAGAGTGTAAAGGCTATCTAAAGCACGTCCACTTTGCTAGAGTTGAAGGTAGAACATTTCCTAAAAGGATAGAAGAAGACGAGTTCTATTTACCGTTTATCAATAATCTAAAGG
>JBMFMV010000070.1:0-8440 GCA_049970495.1 bacterium | reverse complement strand
TGTAAGAATTGTCTTCCTCTAAGTCTTATAGTAAATTTTACCTTATTACCTTCAGCCAAAAACTCCTTAGCTCCTCTAATCTTAGTCTCCAAGTCATGCAAACCAATCTCCGGTCTAAGCCTTATCTCTTTTACCTCTATAACTTTTTGCTTCTTTTTAGCCTCTTTATCCTTCTTGTTTTTCTCATATTGGAACTTCCCATAATCTAGGATTTTACATACTGGCGGATTAGCACCAGGATTTATCTCCACAAGATCTAAACCCGCTTCCCTTGCTAACCTCAAACCTTCCTTTAACGGTACTACTCCTATATGCCTTCCATTGGCATCTATAAGCCTAATCTGGACTGCCTGAATCTGGTTATTTACTCTTAATTCGTTACTTATTTACCAATCCCTCCTTACCAAAATATTACTTCTTACTGCTAGACTATACCATAAAATAGCATTAACTGTCAACTAGGTATTAGCATCCCCAATAAAGAGTTTATTAAGGGGAGACTTATTAGGACTAATACAGTAGTTATAAGTATGACAGTTAGTATAAACTCTACATCAAGTCCATATTCACTACCTAATACAACTGAAGACATCATAACAGGAACACCAGATTCAATGATTAGGACCCTTAAAGAAAGCGAATCTAATTTAAATATAAGTCCTAACAGTAAACCTACCGATGGAAATAATATTAATTTAAAAAAGACTGTTCCTAGAGCTAACTTTAGATACCTTACTTTAAATCCTAATTGCAAAAGTCCTCCTATAGCTATCATAATAACTGGAACTGTAGCGTTACTGAGATATGACAGAGCCTTTAGAGAAAAGTCAGGTAGAGGTATCTTTAATGCCCTCAAGATAAAAGCTAGTATCAGGAGTGGAAACGGAGGATAAGTTATAATTCCCAAGAGAGATTCTTTTAATGAGAAACTACTATTACGACCAAAGTAATTTGCTATCCATACTCCAATAGTAGTAAGCGATATCGTAAATCCAATCTGGTCATAGATAATAGCCCTAGCCAGCCCTTCGTTTCCATATGTTAATAACGAAACAGGGTAACCTATGAAGGCAGTATTACCAAAAAGAGCAGTTAGTATATATGCACCTCTCAAATTACTCTCTAGTTTCTTAGTTATTAACATTAATAGAGGTAATAATAAAAGGACTTCAATAATACCGACTAGAGGTAACTTTAAAAGAGAAACATCTATATTTAGATTGTAAATGCTGTAAAAAACAGTAGCTGGCATGAATATATACAAAACTAGTTTATTCAAAATAGAAACATCCTGAGGTTTAAATAACCCCAGGATGCGAGCAATATAGCCAACTCCAAGGAGAAAAAGTATAGTTAGTATTGCAGATATCAAGTTTATCTACAACTACTACAGCTTTTGGAACTGCAAGTGCTACAACTAGAGCTAGAACTCATCTTTATTCCATTATCTCCAGTAGTAGCAAAACTGAAAGCAGATATCAACCGCTTAGTATTCTTGGAGCCACACTTTTCACATACAACCTCTTCTAAAAGTTCTTTTGAAAGAACTTCAAATCTACTATTACAGTCAAGACATCTATATTCGTATAAAGGCAAAATACATCACTCTCCTCTTGGTCTTTCCTCTAGTGTTACTTCTATCGTAAGCCTCTGGTCTCCTCTCACTATACCTAATTTTACTTTGTCTCCAACTTTACATCTCATTACACGAACTACTAGATCATCTGCAGTTGTTATCTTCTCTCCATTAAACTCAACTATAATATCTCCCCTTTTAATTCCTGACTTATCGGCAGGACTATTCCTAACTACATCCATAATTATAGCTCCATAGTCAACTGGGAGCCTATAGTAGGCGGAGATTTGTGCATCTACTGTATCAAGATAAACTCCCATCCAAGGATGAGATGCGTATCCTTTACTAATTATCTGCTCTGCTATAGACCTTGCTAGGTGTATAGGTATAGCAAAACCAATTCCTTGAGCTCCCTGATAAATGGCGGTATTTATTCCTATTACTTCACCTGAACTATTTACTAGAGCCCCACCACTATTACCAGGATTTATTGGAGCGTCTGTCTGGATAAGTCCTTCGATTATAGTACCGCTTTCAGTAGTTATTGACCTATTAAGAGCACTTATAATACCAGCAGTAACTGTTTTACCTAATCCAAATGGGTTACCTATAGCGATAGCTATCTGTCCTATCTTTAAATTAGTAGAGTCTCCAAGCTTTGCCGCCGGAAGACCAGTTGCCCCTACCTTTATAACTGCTATATCTGTATACGGATCTCTCCCTACAACTTTTGCATCAAAGGTCCGTCCATCTGCTAAGGTAACTGTAATCTGCTGAGCACCTTCTACTACATGATTATTAGTAAGTATATAGCCATCTTCACTAATAATTACACCAGAGGCTGCTCCTTCTTGCGGTATAGCTTGGAAGAAAAATTGAACTCTACTTCTTGTACTTACATTGACTACACTTGGCCCTACCCTCTCTGCAACCCTTATATAAACCGACTCTTCTGTCTCTATAACTCTAGACTCAACTTGCTTAGGCTGAGAAGTCTCAGTTTGAGTAGTCATAGAAGGGGTAATTACCTCAGGAGCTATGGCTTGCTTGACAGCATACTGAGGTGCTACCATCCCTCCGAGTATAACTCCCACAATGGCAATAACTATACCTAAGAAAAAGAAGTAAAACCTTGAATGCCTATCCATATATCATTCCTCCTTTCATTTCTGAGGATTAGGAAGCTCTTCATACTTTTCCATAACAATAAAAAAAGTCTTAGTATCAAAGAAACTCTTCACTCCCATTAGCAGCAGAAGAGCTCCTACTCCAGTAATTATACAAAGTGCACATAAAGCTAATACTACTAAAAATATCACAAAAGACACTCCCATATTATCTATACTCAATAAAAAAGACCGAATAATTACTTTTTTTATTCCAGTGTCTTGTTCTATTAGTAATGGAAACATATAGGTCTGTAATATACCTAAAAATAGAAGTAGATAAAGCCAAAAGATACTTAGGATTCTAACTACCATATTTTGGATCTGAGAATAAAACATGAAATCGACCACTACAATAAGGATAGCTAGTAGATATATTAATATAAGTGCTTCAGCTCTCCAGAAGAATTTTCTAAAAGCAAAAAAATAATCTCTCCATTCTACACTTTCTCTCTTTATCAGCTTATTAGCCAAATAATAGGCACCTGCCGTAGCAGGACCTAGAAATATTATTGAGATGCCTAAGATTATCCTAAAGATTATATGAAGATTCCCTGGTAAAACTGCAAATACAAAGGGAATTGCAAAGCCAAACCAGATAACACTTACGAATAAAACCCACCCTAAATTATCATAGATGTCAATAAAAGCTCCTTTTATAATAGGCCATATAAAAATCTTTTTCATTTAAGCCTTCTCGATGAGAATATCCATCCCATCATCAACCTTTTCTAGTATATCTAAATTGGTAGTAATCTTTCCTACAATGTTAACAGGACTAGCAGGTCTTATCTCGTTCCCTTTGGATATTGGCGTAGGGCCAAAGAACAAACATAATGCATGACCTGGAGGCCAGTATCCTATATCACCCTTATTAACAGTTGGGGCGGCATTTTCCTCATCCTTATATACTGGGATGCCAAAATAAACTTCTTTACCCCATGTATTTGCTCTGGCTTTTATAGGGAGATTTTCATAGATAGCTTTTGCAGTCTCAGAATCATTGAGTTCTCCTTCAACAGAACCTACAGGAAAAGTTATCTTTATCTTCATATTTCATCCCTCCTAAATGGAGCCGACGATCCGATTCGAACGGACGACCCGCTGATTACGAATCAGCTGCTCTACCGCTGAGCTACGTCGGCATAAAAAATATTGGAGCGGGAAACGGGTCTCGAACCCGCGACCCTCAGCTTGGGAAGCTGATGCTCTACCAACTGAGCTATTCCCGCACCTATATTAATTATAGTAATACTATATTTAAGTGTCAAGGGGTTGAAGAGATCTATCTTTTCTGTTATAATGGATAAGGTTTGACTAAAATACCTTAAGAGAAATAAAGAATAATCTTTGATAAAAGGAGTGTGAAAGATGAAGAAGTGGGTCTACTTATTCGACGAAGGCGATCCTAGTGATAGGGCGCTTTTAGGAGGTAAAGGTGCTGGGTTAGCACAAATGACTCAAGCAGGACTTCCTGTACCTCCAGGATTTACCATCACTACAGAGGCTTGCAATGCCTACTATGAAAATAACCAAAAGTTCCCAGAGGGGATGTGGGAACAGGTATTAGAAGCTCTTAAAGAGGTAGAAAGAAGAACAGGAAAGAAGTTTGGTGACACTTCTAATCCTCTTCTCGTTTCTGTAAGATCAGGAGCAAAGTTTTCTATGCCAGGAATGATGGATACAGTTTTAAATCTAGGGTTAAATGATGAGGTTGCAAAGGGACTTATACAGCTTACCCAGAATGAGCGTTTTGTTTATGACGCCTATAGACGTTTCATTCAGCTGTTTGGCAAGATAGTATTAGGTGTTCCTGGCGAGCTATTTGATAAAGCTTTTGAAGAATATAAGGAAAAGGTAGGGGCAAAATACGACACAGACCTTACAGCAGAGCATCTAAAGGAGATAGTCTCTATATTTAAAGATATAGTTAAGAAGGAGACGGGAAAAGACTTTCCACAAGATCCACTAGAGCAGCTAAGATTGGCTATAGGCGCTGTCTTTAACTCTTGGAATAACAAGAGGGCTATTGACTATAGAAATTATCACAAGATACCTCATAACCTTGGTACCGCAGTAAATGTAGTTACCATGGTATTTGGTAATATGGGCTTCGATTCTGGAACTGGTGTAGCCTTTACAAGAGATCCGGCAACCGGAGAAAAGAAGTTCTTTGGTGAGTTCTTATTCAATGCTCAGGGTGAAGATGTAGTAGCAGGTATTCGTACACCTCTAAAGATAGACGAATTAAAGGAGAAAATGCCTGCAGTATACGATCAGCTTGTAGAGATAGCAAAGAAACTGGAAAATTATTACAGGGATATGCAAGATATAGAATTTACTGTAGAGCGTGGAAAGTTATGGATGCTCCAAACAAGATCAGGTAAGAGAACTGCCCAAGCAGCAGTAAAGATTGCTGTTGATATGGCAGAAGAAGGTATTATCTCTAAGGAAGAGGCTGTTCTTAGAGTTGAGCCTAATCAAATAAATCAGTTACTTCACAGGCAGATAGACCCTTCTGCTAAAGTTACCGTTATAGCTAAAGGGTTGAATGCATCTCCAGGGGCAGCTACAGGTAAAGCAGTATTTGATGCTGAGACTGCTAAAGAGTGGGCTCAGAATGGAGAAAAGGTGATACTTGTAAGACCAGAGACAAATCCCGATGATGTTGGTGGAATGTTAGTAAGTGAAGGTATTCTTACTGCTCGTGGTGGAGCAACAAGTCATGCAGCAGTAGTAGCAAGAGGGATTGGAAAGCCCTGTGTAGTTGGAGCAGAATCTATAAAGATTGACCTAGAAAAGAGACTCTTCAATGTAGATAGTTATACAGTAAAAGAGGGCGACACAATAACAATAAATGGAACAACTGGAGAGGTTATATTGGGAGAAGTTCCCCTAATAGAGCCAGAACTTACTCCAGAGTTACAGAAATTACTTTCTTGGGCTGATGAGTTTAAGAAACTTCAGAACTGGGCTAATGCAGATTATCCTAGAGACGCTCAAAAGGCAAAAGAGTATGGTGCTCAAGGTATTGGGCTCTGCAGAACTGAACATATGTTCTTCGAAGCTGATAGATTACCTATAGTAAGACAGATGATCTTGGCTAGAACGCCAGAAGAAAGGAAATCAGCATTAGATAAACTCTTACCTATTCAGAAAGAAGACTTTAAAGGCATACTCAAAGTTATGGATGGGCTACCTGTCATAATAAGATTACTTGATCCTCCTTTACATGAATTCCTACCTAGGTATGAAGAACTGTTAGCTGAAGTTGTCGAACTTAGAGTTACTGGAAAAGATCCAAAAGCTCTAGCAGAAAAGGAAGAGCTACTAAAACGTGTTGAAGAGATGAGAGAAGCTAATCCAATGCTAGGCTTAAGAGGGTGTAGACTAGGAATCACTAGACCAGAAATCAATGAAATGCAAGTAAGAGCTATCTTCGAAGCTGCTTGTGAACTCAAGAAAGAGGGGTATAATCCTAAGCCAGAAGTGATGATCCCTCTAGTAGGACATGTAAACGAGCTTAAAGTAGTGAGAGAACAGCTAGAAGCCGTAGCTAAGAAAGTCATGGAAGAACAAGGCATCACTGTAGATTATAAATTTGGAACAATGATTGAAGTTCCAAGAGCTGCTCTTACCGCTGGAGAAATTGCCGAGTATGCACAGTTCTTTAGCTTTGGAACAAATGACTTAACTCAGATGACCTTTGGATACTCTAGAGATGATGCTGAAGGTAAATTCCTATTTGTCTATCTAGAAAAAGGAATCCTACCCAATGACCCATTCCAAACACTAGATATAAAGGGTGTTGGCAGACTTATGGAGATGGCAGTAAAAGAGGGCCGAGCTACCAGACCTGATCTAGAAATAGGTATATGCGGAGAGCATGGAGGAGATCCAGATTCCATAATGTTTGCCCATGAAATAGGTCTTAACTATGTAAGCTGTTCTCCATTTAGAGTTCCAGTAGCTCGTTTAGCAGCAGCTCATGCAGCACTTAAAGAAAAACAAGCATTTAGAGATAAGTAAAATCTCCAATAAAAAGGGGTGGGGAAATCCCCGCCCCTTTTTTATTAATCAATTTTATATCTAGATAATAAGTATCCTTCCGCAATGCTCACAAACTAGTAATTCGTCTAACTGCTTTAGCTTTTCTACAATAAAAAGGGATAATTCAACACCACATTCTGAACATTTTCCAGCAGTAACCTTAGACATTCCTCTTCCCCGTCTATTCTTTCTAATCATTTCGTATCTAGAGAGTAATTTTGGATCTATCTCTTTTACTTTTTCTGATCTCTTAGTTTTTAAATCTTGAAGATTTCCTAATATCCCTTCCTCTAGTATTTTAGATTTCTTTATGACTTCATCTAGAAAAACCTCTAAACTTTCTAACTCTTTTTTGATTTTAGGGACTTCTCCTCTAAGAAAATCTAAGGATTCCATTATTTCAAGTATTCTATCTTCTATCTTGCTTTTTTCTTGAGTAATATACTGAATCTCCTGAGTTAACCTATCTACTTCCTTCTGTGTAGTAACATGCTTATAGAGACGTTCCTCATCTTTTTCCTTTCTTTCTTCTAGACTAGATAACTCAAGTTCTAACTCCCTAAGAAGGACCTCCTTTGATTTTATCTCTTCGATCTCTTTATTATAAAGACTAGAAAGAGAATGAATCTTCTTCTTTAACTCTTCCCCCCTATCTAGATTTTGAAATTCCTCTTCTAACTTCATGATTTCTACATCTAACAGTTGAACCTCCCAGAGTTTCTGGAGTTCATCTAATAGAGACATCCTTGGACCCCCTAAAGAGAACAAAAAATGGTGGGCGAAACAGGACTTGAACCTGTGGCCTCCTGCTTGTAAGGCAGGCGCTCTAACCACTGAGCTATTCGCCCATGGTGGGCCCACCCGGATTCGAACCAGGAACCGACCGGTTATGAGCCGGCAGCTCTACCGTTGAGCTATGGGCCCACTTAATAACAACAAGAATAATATAACACAAAGAATATAAAATTTCAAGTGCTTGCTTGAGGGGAAAATTCCTAATTATAGTGTCATAGTCTTCCCCTGTCGCTAAGCGACTCAAAATTATATAAACAGGAATTCTTGTCCCTGAAATACAGAGTTCCCCTCCACATATTTCTCACCTCAACTTAAATTATACCGCATCACCCATTTTTATCTAAATCAGGCGAAGAGATAGGAATTTTCTCCCTCAGTTAAATCTTCAGGGATCCTTTTGAAGTATTTTATTCCTTATGAAATCTAAGAACTCTCTTATCGCTTCTTCAGGATTATCAGAAATATAGCTCTCAATTACATTCTCCTCTGTCCCATTATGAAAATGTTTTGGGAAGGTCTTTACCTTCTCCCAATTTTTATGAGGAGCATTATCATGCCTATATATGGAATTATTGATAAATCTCCTCTCCCAATGGTAGGAATATTTTCCTACTTTTGAGTAAAAAACATCTAAGAAACTTCCATCATAAAAGTACAGACGCAACTTCCATGGTTCTTGACTCTGAGTATAGATTATTTCTCCAGATTCAACAATTGAATTATACTCATTTAATACAATATCTAACAAATTAAGGTATATCTCTGATATTTTCTTCAATTATTTTAAGAGTCTCCTCAAGATTTTCTAAAAGAATTAAGTCTTCCCATGTAGGATGTTCTGAAACTTCTCCTT
>JBMFMV010000069.1:0-8793 GCA_049970495.1 bacterium | reverse complement strand
CGAAAGCTAAATATAAAGTATAAGAGAGACTACAAGAAAGGTCTCTTAGTAGCTAATTGTTCTTTTTACTCCAATATTCTACTTTCAAGGTGCATTCCCTTTTTATAGGCTTTTTATAACCTAGGGGATAGAACCCTCAACTATATTCTATTCCTACCTACATATTTGTCAAGGGGGACGATATTTTTGAGAGTTTACGAACACATTAAGGGAGGGATAAAGAGAGAAATCCTAATTATTGAATATTGTCTTATAAAGGAAGAGTAATCTTCTCATTTGTTGTGCTTGCCTTATATATTGCTATTATTATCTCTACTGCCTTCCTTGCCTCATACCCATCTATAGGTGGAGTCTTTCCCTCTTTTAGAGAATTTATGATATCTTCTATCTCCCTTTTGTGTAACTCGTACGGGATTTCCATAGGGTCTCTTGAGCTACCAAGATCGAACGATTCTATACCTTTATTCTTTCTTATCTCTTGGTCTATTGGCTCTTGGTCTTTGAATTCCCATCTAACTATCTTACTGTTCTCTATAAGTACACTCCCATTCTCACCATGGATTTCTACCCTATCATGAAGTCCTGGATACAAGGCAGTACTCCCTTCAATAACCCCTAATGCTCCACTTTTAAACTTTACTACAGCTACCCCAATATCTTCGGTTTCTATATATTTATGAATAGCACGAGTAGTATAAGCCTTGACACTCTCTACCGGTCCCATATACCATTGAAGTAAGTCAACAAAATGTATAGATTGGTTCATTAGTGCTCCGCCGCCATCGAACTTCCATGTACCTCTCCATCCTGAGCGCGTGTAATACTCTTTATCCCTATACCACTTTACATATACGTCTCCAAGGATAAGTCTACCAAATCTTCCATTTTGTATCATATCGTAAACAATCCTGTAATTCTTGTTGTATCTATTGTTAAATATGCATGCAAGAGCCACATCATATTTTTTACATTCTTCTATCATTCTATCTATTCTTTCTAGGGTTACTTCTATAGGCTTTTCTGCTATTATATGTTTACCGGCTCTTGCACATTCTATAGCTATCTCTTCTCTTAATCCACTTGGGGTGCATATATTTACTATATCTATCGATTCGTCCTTAAGTAATTCCCGATAATCTCCGTAGTAGTTCTCTACACCATATCTTTGAGCAAAATTGCGGGCACTATCTATATTTACATCTGCCACCGCCTTTAATTCTACCCCTTCAATAGACTTTATAGCTCTGGCATGTACATTGGCGATAGCACCACAACCAATAATACCAAAACTGATTCTTTCTTTCTCTAGCCTTTTCATATTGTAATCCCTCCTACCTTACTGCTATATAACTGGGGTCTGGTAAAATCCTTTGTATCTCATCTATCCTATAGCCAAATCCTGGACCCTTTATAGTGCTTAGGTCTAAAATACCATTTCTTCTTCTGTATATCCCTGGATGTACTTTAGCTTCAGGTTCTGATGCTGATGGGTAGAATTGCATAGAGTTACTTTCTACCCCCATAATAGTATCTATATAACTTGCAAGTAACACATGTGGTATTTGAGCTAACATAGGGTTTGTAAGGTCCTGGACCATAATAGTCATACCATAAGCCTTTGCCCAGCAGTATGACAGTAGTGCCTGTGTCTGGGTTTTGCATGTCTTTAACGCTACTCCACTCCATCCAAGTTTTCTACCAAGCCTTATAAGTCTCCAATCGTGGGCACTCTCATCCATAAAGATAGGTTTCCTATTACTTATGGGCCTTACGTCTATCTTATTTGCCTCTAGGTCGTAGGGAAATGGCTGTTCTATATAAAGTATCCTTGCATAAATCTCTGGTTCATCATATAGGAGCTTATCTAAAATATCTATCACATATTTTGGCTCTTTTACTGTGCAGTTAAAGTCTACTGAAAACCAGAGGACTCCATTTTTTATCCCTACCCTTGCCACTTTTACTATCCTGGCATAATCCCAATCGAAGTCATCTCCTCTGAGCTTTATCTTTAAACATTTTAATCCATCCTGTTTTATCCAATCTTCGAGCAGAACTGGATAGCCATCTTTAGGCTCATTTCCAGTCAATTCTTCTTTATCTATAGGATCTGTGCCTCCTACTAAGTGCCATACTACAAGTTTTTCTCTCGGGGGAACTCTGAGAAAATCCTGTATATACTTCCCTTTGAATGAGATTTGACTACTCTCTGCTGGTTCTAGATAGTATGATAGGTCTTTGTCAATAAAGTCTCTGTTGTATATCTTGTATACAGGTAGACCTAAGTATTTGGCATAGGCATCATGGAACGCTATGTCGAATGGAGAATTACATATTAATGCCGATAGCCATGGCATATCTTCTACGCTTTCTTTCATCTTAGAGTTAAATCTAGTAAGTGTCACTGGAAGCATGTGTTCTATAAATAGGTATCCTATATCTACAGGATGACCTTCTAAGTCTAGTCTTATCCATTCATCCATCAGTATCTTGCAGAACTCTTTCATATCCCTATGTCTAGTCTCATAACTTATACTACTTGGCCATCCCCACTGAACACTAAGAGGTGTCTCCCCCCATCCATCTGTTATATTTCCGTTATTATCAGCTACAAACATATGAACTCTTGCACAGGTAACAGAAGTCAAGACCTCTGGACCAAATTTTAGAGGTATCCTCGTTACAACTGGTATAAAATAGAGTTCTATCTTTATAGGCTTTACATACTTTTTCATACCTACTCTCCTAGGAGCGATTTTGCCAATATCTTTTCAGCTATCTCCATCGTCTTAAGTGCATCTGAGAAGTTTGAACTTGGCTGCTTTTTAGCCTTTAAACACTCTATAAACTCTCTATTTTTAGCTTGAAATCCTGCATAAATATAAAATTCGCTACTCCCTGCCACCTCTTTTGTATCGTACTCAATCCCTATTATATCCCCATCCTTATATACTCTTCCTTTATCTTCTGGGTCAGCTTCTACCCATATACCTGGTGAATGCATCTGAACCCTAAATATTCTTCTCCCGCTTGTCCAGCTATTTATCATAATCCCAGTAGAGCCATTATCAAATTCTAATATTGCGGAGATAAAGTTAATGTCTGGGACCAGCACATTTTTTGTAACACTAAGGATTTTCTTTACCTCTCCACCGCACATCCATCTGAGGGTATCTATAGCGTGAACACCGTCGTCCATCATATGGTCTCTTGCTTCTAGGTACGGCTCTATATTGCACTTGTAAAATTCACAGACTGCATGAGTTATTGGACCTTTCTTTAGACACTCCTCTTTTAACTTTACTAGTAGTGGAACAGCTCTTCTTTGAAAACTTACCTGCGTTATACATCCTTTCTTTTCTGCTAGATAAGCAAGTGCCCTTGCCTGATGTATAGTTATCCCCATGGGTTTTTCTATGTACAGGTTTAATCCCTGTTCTAAACACCACTTCCATATATCGTACATGATATGTGGCTGACCAATAGCATATACCCCATCGGGAGATACTTCTTCTACCATCTTCTTGTAGTCTGTATAACGTTTCTCTATCCCATATTTATCTCCAGTAGTATTTAGCCTTTCTCTATCCACATCGCATATTGCAACTATCTCTACATCAGGAAAAGATGCCAGAGATGGATAGTGTACCCTATTTGCCATACTTCCACAACCTATAAAGGCAATCCTTATCTTTTCCATATCTATCACCTAGATAAAAAGAGATTTGGCAAATGCTATATCTTCTTTTATAAGTCTATTTACCTCGTCATGCGCACTGTACTCTGCAGTCAGGCATATAACCCCAGAGTAGTTTCTCTTTTTAAGATACTCAGCTACTCTTCTCCAGCTTGCAAGTCCATGTCTCCCACTCGTCCAGTAGACTTCCCAAATAGCCTCTTCAGCCTCTGGTCCTGTTTTCCTTCTCCAGTAACCATTTTTCAGATTTACCATAAGTAGATGTGACCAGACTATATCTAATCCCATCTCTGGTTCTTCTCCAGCTAATGCATTGTGTGCAGCATCCCATATAACTCCTATGTATTTTGGGTCAAAATTTTCTACTAGTCTCATAAGTCCTGCTGAGTTTGGAGATACAAACTTACCACAGTGGTTTTGAACTCCAATTTTTACATTGTACTTCTGGCATAATGGTAAAAGACCTTCTAAGTCTTCCCTTGCTCTCTTCTCTGAAGCTAAATATCCATCCTCTTCAACCCTATACATTACTCTTATTATTGGTACTTCTGCTTCTTGGCAGGCAATAAAAGTATTTTCGTCTGTAGGCCCTGCAATACTTGCTATCTTTATACCAAATTCCTTTAGCTCTTTTGCTAGCTTTGGTAAACCTTCCCTAACATTCTCCGGATCTACCTGATACCCTGGTCTAACAGGAAACTCTATCGCGTCAAACCCTAGATTACTGATAAATTCTCCTAATTCCTTTATAGATATCTTCTGCCATGGCTTTGTAAAAACTGAGAATACGAATCTCTTTTCCATCTTTATCCCTCCTATGCTATTCTTGGTAACATCTCTTTAGTAACTTCATAATCCATAGTGCCCTGTGTAATAAACTTATATATCTGATCTATGATGTATCTTCCCTGTCTCCACCTATCGGTGACAGAATTTCCACCTGCTATATGTGGTGTGAGTATAACATTTGGTAGTTTTCTTAATGGACTATTAATATCTGGTGGTTCCGGATCGGTAACGTCTATACAGGCAAAGATATCCCCCTTGGCTAATCTCTCTACAAGAGCAGATTCATCTATCAAGGAACCTCTAGCAGTATTTATGATTATAGCTCCTGGTCTTAAAAGTTTTATATTATCTCTATTTATCATATGATAGGTCTCAGGGATACTTGGTGCATGTAAGGATACTACATCTGACTTTGACATAAGCTCCTCTAAAGAGGCTAATTTTGCCCCTAATCTTTCTGCCTCCTCTTTAGATACATATGGGTCATATAAGAGTATCTCTACATCAAAATTTTTCAGTAGCTTTATTACATTCCTTCCTACATGACTTGCTGATATTATTCCTACTGTCACATTATATAGAGACCTTGTCTTAGATATCTCTTCATCTGTCTTCCAAAATCCCTCATGTGTGAGCCTGTTAAATTGAAATATTCTCCTTAAAGATATAATTATAAGTCCTAGTGTCATTTCAGCTACCGCCACTGCTATTGCTGGTGCAGCACTGGTAACCCTAATACCTTTTTCCCAGACATAATCGGTAACTATTGGCTTGACTGTACCAGCTGAATGCGCTATAAGTTTTAGCCTATTAGCGTTATTTAAGATCTCTTTAGTAAATGGAGGAGTACCCCAGCAGGTGATACAGATATCTATATCTCTTATGTTATCTTTTATAAATGCCTCATCTACTCTCTCAGGAAGAGAGCTAATCTCGTTAACTTCTACGAATGTCTTAAAATACTCAAAATCCTCTTTTTTGAAGATCTGTTCTCCTAAATTTCTATGCATTGCCAATAAGATTTTAGGCTTGCTAGACATAACGTTTTCTCTCCTTTCTAAATATAGTTTAATTTACTCTTTTAGTCCAGTAAGAGTAATGCCTTGTATGAAAAATCTCTGAGCTATAAAGAAAATAACGATGCATGGTAGCAGTGTTAGAAATGAAGCAGCCATCAGATGGTTCCAGCTAACTTCAAACTCATATCTAAATGCAGAAAGTCCCAAAGGAAGTGTAAACTTTCTTTCATCATTTAGATATATTAGAGGAATAAGGAAAGAATTCCACTGACTCATAAACGTAAATATTGCTACCGCTGCAAGTGCTGGTTTTATAAGAGGAAGAAGGATTTGCCAATAAATCTGAAAATTATTACATCCGTCTATTCTAGCTGCGTCATCCAAGTCTGTAGGTAAAGTCTTATAATACTGTCTTAAAAGAAATATATTAAAAGCTCCTCCACCAAAGAATGAAGGTAATATAAGTGGATAATACGTATTTACCATACCTAGCCGATTAAAAATTATAAAAAGTGGTATAATAGTCACTTGAGATGGAAGCATTAAGGTACATAGGGTTATAAGGAAGAAAATATCTCTCCCAGGCCATCGAAGTCTAGCGAAAGAGTAAGCTACTAAAGAAGAGGTAAACAAGACTCCAATAAGATCTAAAGTTACAATAAGTAAAGAATTTTTTAAGTACAAATTAAATGGTCTTTTATTCCAAGCCTCTCTAAATATTTCCCAATGAGGAGGCTTTGGAAGCCATACAGGCGGAATTTTGAAAATGTCTTTAGTAGGTTTTAAAGCAGTCATAACCATCCAGAAAGTAGGGAAAACAAAGATCACTGCTATTAAAGTAAGCACCACATAATAGATGCTATCTACTATAAAGTTAAATCTCCTTCTTTTCATTCTCTCCTCTCCTTACCATAATTAACCCGCATAGTAAACCCATCTTCCAGAGAGTTTTAACTGAATAACAGTCAATATAAAGACTATAACAAATAAGATCCAAGCCAGAGCAGCAGCATATCCTAATCGACCCCACCAAAATGCTACATTATACAAGTAGTATACATAAAACATAGTAGAATTATTAGGCCCCCCTTGAGTCATTACAAATGCTTGAGTAAAAACCTGAAAAGAGTTGATTACTGCCATTATAAGATTAAAGAGAATAATTGGGGAAATCATTGGGATAGTTACATGTCTAAATTTATGCCACCAATTTGCACCATCAATTTCTGCCGCTTCATATAGAGATTGAGAAACACCCTGCAGTCCAGAAAGAAATACCACCATAGTATTTCCGCCTATATAATAAAGTTGCATTAATATAAGAGCAGGCTTAGCCCATTTCTCATCCTGAAGCCATAGAGGTTGGGGTAGTCCTAATTTGCCTAAAATATAATTTATAATACCAATATTAGGATTTAGTAACCACATCCATAATAAAGCTACAGCTACCCCAGAAGTAACTGCAGGAAGATACACCGCAGTCCTATATATCGCAATGCCTTTTAAGTTTTTATTCATTAATGTCGCCATAGCTAAGGAGCCACAAATAGATAAGGGGACAACAAATGCTGTATAATATGCAGTATTATATAGAGATACCTTAAATTGTATATCCTGTGTAAAAAGAGAGAAATAGTTATCTAATCCAACCCACTTCGGCATTAAAGGAATTTTATATTCTGTAAAACTTAAAAAAAGAGTAGCTAAAATAGGTCCTAAATAAAATAAAATAAAACCTACTATCCATGGAGAAGCAAACAAATAACCATCACGTACTTCTTTAGACATCAGTTTTGAAACTCTTCCCATACTTTAAACCTCCAATAACCTAGGGCCAGTATAAAAATCAATCTCTATGCTGGCCCTAGGTAATCATAGTATTAATATCCAGGTGGAATTATAGGCTTTGGCTCCTTAGGTAATTGCTCCCTCCAAACTTTTGCTGCTTCTTCAAGAGCGCTTTTAACTGTTCGTTTACCTAAGCTTGCCTCTTCAAAAAATATACCAGCCTTCTGTCTAAGCTCAAAGTAAGATGGAGGACTGACTACATCATGCCCATAAGGCCCTGCCAGCGTCATAAATTTTCCCATATAGGGGGATTCTTGAACACTCTTTAGAGATAAGGCAGATTTTCTAACAGGAACATATCCTTGTAAATCGCAGTACTTTACATTGTTTTTGGGACTAACAAATAATTTTATAAACTCTATAGCTATATCTGGATTTTTGCAATTAACACTTATAAACAAGGAATTTCTCCATTGGATAGAAACTTTACGAGTATATCCTTCAGCTCTTAAAGGAATTCCAAATCCTAAATCCTTGAATGCTTCAGGATTGTATCTAAGCACATTCTTAACCTCAGTAGTATGGGCTCTAAAGTGCATAGCTATAGCCTTTTGAGCAAACCATGGAATAGGAGTTTGTTCTGGAAGTTTAGCTACACCAGGAGGATATGCTGTTTGGTAAAGTTTTACAAGGTAAGTAAGAGCTTTTTCTCCCTCTTCACTGTCAAATAGGACTTTAGAATAGTCTTCTGAGACCAGTTTACCACCAAACCGTTGTATAACAACTTCAAATTCTTGAAATAATGCTCTCCATCCTTCAGGAGCCCACCCACCAAGTCTAACTGTTCTGTTGCCTTCTATTTTTTGGAGTTTGGGAATGTATCTAAGATATATCTCTTGAGTATATGGAGGTTTATTAGGGTCTAACCCTACCTCTTTAAAGACATCTTTCCAATATAAAAGGGTAGACGGATGCATATAGAATGGTATCCCCCACTGTCGTCCCTGATATTGTGGCTGTTTCCATGCTGCGGGATAAAAATCCTTTACCTCCGTCCAATTTTTTACCCACTTATCTACCGGAATTACTGTACCAGATGAAGCCATCCAACCAGCAGATTGTGTTCCCTCTTCAAATATATCGGGTAGAGTTTTAGCACTTAAGGCGGTTCCAATCTTCTCTCTGTATCCTTCATATGGAACGTACTGAACCCTTACCGTATAGTCGGGAAATTTCTTCTCAAATTGAGGAACTAGTTCTTCCTGCATCCATTTTTGTGTTTCTGGAGTCAAACTAAACATCCACAAAGTAAGTTCTGTTTTAGCCCCAAAAGCTAGAGAGTCAAAAATAAGAACATATACTATTAGCAATCCTATTAAAACCAAACACTTCTTCATCTCTTCTGATTCCTCCTTTCTCATCAATTAAACTTTTACAGTTAACTTTCTTAAAGTATAATCTCTTCCTTCCACCTAATATTTACACCCTGCTACTTTTAGC
>JBMFMV010000068.1:0-8799 GCA_049970495.1 bacterium | reverse complement strand
TGTCAGAAGAAGAGAGAAGAGCTAGGGGAATAGAAAATCTGCCAGGAAGCCTTATAGAAGCTATAGAAATTACAGAGAAAAGTGAGCTAGTTAAAAAGATTTTGGGAGACCACGTATTTAGGAATTTTATAGACAATAAAAAGATAGAATGGGATAACTATCGCAAACAGGTGACTAGTTATGAGTTAAAGACTTACCTACCGTTATTATAATCTAGAAGCTCAATTAGTCTTAATAACGCATCTATATCCCTAACAAGGTGAAGACCTAAAAGAAGTAGAGCTTTTTCTCTAGCGTATTTAGTAATCTCTTGGACTATATCTAGTGCCAGTACTCTAGAATTAGCCTCTTCAAGGTTCTGTTTATAGACATCCTGAGTAAGAATAATGTTTCTAAGTGTATTCTCTAAGCTTCCAATTTTGCCTCTTTCTCTAGAGATTATATCTATAGCTGTATTGAGCTTATCTAAATAGGAATCAATATTAGAAAAGTCTAAGTTACATAAGCCTAAATCTGATAGTGATAAATGAGGGGGAATAAAATTAAGTTTCTCTTTTCCTAAGGAAATAATAATTGGCTCTGGAGTTATCTGGAACTGAATTTCTAGTAACAAGCCAAGTGAATCTTTATTAAGGGTAAGAATCAAACCATCTAACTTAAACTCCCTACTGTCTGATGAATAGGTCTTACCGTTTATAGAGAATACTATATCTTTGGCTTCTTCTAGTACTTTATAGCCAACCATAACATTTCTCTTACCAATGTAGAATGTATCAGATCCTTCTTGAATAACTTCGTAGATCTTAAAACTTCTATTCGACTGATCAATATTTATCTTCCCATCACTGTACGAAGCTAAAAGCCCTATATCTAGGTTATTTATACTGTTTAATATATCTCTAATCGTATCCGTTTTGTCTAAAACCAAGGTTGCTACTACACCTGTTTCATCCAAAAATTTCAAGGCAAGTTTATCCTGCAGATTCAATATATAGCCCAGTGCTGTTTCTTCTCCCGCCTCTATAATTTCATAACCTTCACTATGGATACCATTTTCTATAGTTACCTCTAATCTCTCTTTAGGATTAGAATAGGTAAACACAAATCTATCTAGAATGGAATTAAATGTAACATCTACTTCTATCCCAAGGTTAGTTTTCAATTGATTCTTTATAAAAAAACTAGCATAGTCCAATGTATATAAACTAGAGATATTGAAGGTAAGAGATTTACCACCAAAGCCAGTGAATGTAAAGGTAATTGGACCGGTATAATTGAAATAGTTTCTAACTAATGTTCCTCCATCTATATATGGACCCTTAGCATATCCATCTACATAGGTTAACTTCTTATAAGTAAAGGGACCATTAGGACCTTCTAAAAAGCTAACCTCAGAAATGCCGCAGAAGTACTTTGCCCCCTCAATAGAATTTGACTCTTTAACATCTAAATTGTACCTAGTACCAACTTCGGTAGAAGCCAAAACTATCTGTCTATTATCTGAATCATAGTAAGCTATGACCTTTGAGTTATTTTCTAACAGTGTATTGTTGATTTTATCCAGAGCTTTAGATATAGTATCTCCATCACTAGGGGATATTAGAAGTGGCACATCTACAGTTTTCCCATTACTAGTTATACTTATAATCTTAGTGTAACTATCTGAAACTGTTTCCCCTAAGGCATAATAGAGAGAAGTAGAAAGAGAGATGTCCCAAGTAGTCCTGAAAGGTAAGGCTATTTTTGAAGGGTTACCCCCATAAACTATAGAGATATTGTACATCCCTATCGGAAGGGAAGAGACAGAAAAATTCTCAATATGCTCTTTGCCCTTAATAAAGGTGGGAGAAAGAGAAGGCATTAATAGAGGCTTAGTATTGTACTTAGTGCTTCTGACTATAAATTCTATCTCGGAGAGAAGCTGATCAATCTCCTCTTTATATTTCTCTTTATCTAATTCTGTATAAGTTCCACTTTCTAATCTTAATACTAAGTCTCTTACTCTTATAAGTATGGAATCTACTCTTGCAAGAGCTCCATCTGCAGTTCTAAGTATTGATATACCTTCGTTCAGATTATCTATAGCTGTAGCAACTATACCTATCTGCAGTTTCATCTTTGAGGAAATAGATATAATGACTGCATCATCACTTGCTCTATTAACCCTCAGCCCAGAGGAAAGTCTCTCCAGAGATTGTCCTAGAGAATTCTCTATAACCTTTAAGTTTCTAATAATGGATAACGATTGGATATTCATTCTAATGTCTAAAATGTCTTATACCTGCAAAAATCATTGCTATTCCAAATTTATCCGCCATATCTATAGATTCTTTATCCCTTATAGACCCTCCAGGTTGGATAATAGCTTTTATCCCAGCCTTACCAGCTTCTTCTACCGAGTCCGGGAATGGAAAGAAACCATCGGAAGCGAGAACCGCCCCGTAAGCCTCTTTATCCGCCCTTGATATGGCTAGCCTTACTGAATCCACCCTATTAGGTTGTCCTCCCCCTATACCTAGGGTCTTACCATTTTTAGCGACTACTATTGCATTTGACTTGACAAACTTCACTACTTTATAGGCAAAGATTAAATCATCCTTTAAGGATTCATCCAATGGGGTCTGGGTAACAACTTTAAACTCTCTTATATCCTCTATATCCCAATCTTGGACTAAAAAGCCTCCCTGTATACCTCTTATCTCTAATCCTTCAGGAGGCTCATAAAAATTAGGATGAACCAATATTCTGAGGTTCTTTTTGTGCTTTAAAACTTCTAATGCCTCACTTGATATACTTGGACATATGATACATTCGATAAAATAAGGGTCCATAGCCTTTGCAAGTTCCTCATTTAATTCCCTATTTATACCAATAATACTTCCAAAAGCGGATATAGGATCTGCATGCCATGCATTAATAAATGCGGTTAATATATCGCTACCTATTGCCACTCCACAAGGGACATTATGCTTTATTATTCCTACGCATGGTTCATCAAAAGACCTTACCAAACTCCATGCTACATCTAAATCTAGGATGTTATTATAGGAGAGCTCTTTCCCTTGTATCTGTTTCGCCATTAATATACCATTACCCTTTGTAATATAGGCTGAAGCAGATTGATGAGGATTTTCTCCATACCTAAGATCCAAAAATTTTTTACCGGCAACAAGAAAATATTCAGGGGATTTAGAACTATCTAGATAGTTAGATATTATGGAGTCATACCTAGATGTTACAGCGAATGCCTTTACCGCTAGAGACTTTCTAGTTTCATGAGATACATCACCTATTTCCTTTAGCTCTTGCATTACTAAATTATAATCACTAGGGTCTGTAATGACTACTACATCAGTAAAATTCTTGGCAGAAGCCCTTATCAATGTTACTCCACCTATATCTATGTTTTCTAGCGCCTCATCTAAGTCTACCCCTTTTTCTATAACTTCTTCAAAAGGATAAAGATTTACTGCCACAAGGTCTATAGGCTCTATACCCAGAGAAGACAATTCATCTAATTGGTCCTTTCTTCTAGCAAGGATTCCTCCCATCACAGCAGGATGTAATGTCTTGACCCTGCCATCTAATATCTCTTTGAAGCCAGTTATATCTGATACATCTACCACTTCTAAGCCATTACCCTTTAGCAATCTAGCAGTACCAGATGTAGATATAATCTTTATCCCTCTAGAAGCCAAAAATCTAGCAAAATCAACTACTCCACTCTTATCGTAAACACTTATCAATGCCCTCTTTATCAATAAAAACCCTCCTTCCCACTACTCTAAGTCTATTTTCACCAAAAAGCTTAATGGCTTCGACTAAGATCTTATGCTCTTTTTCCAGTATCCTTGCAGAGAGGCTCTCTACCGTATCATCATCATAGACAGGAACTGCTTCCTGTAAAATAATAGGTCCCCCATCTACTATCTCATTCACAAAGTGAACTGTACAGCCAGTTATCTTTACCCCATATTCAAGTGCCTGTTTCTGAGCCTCAAGACCTGGGAAACTTGGAAGTAGAGAAGGATGTATATTTATTATCTTTAATGGAAAGTGATTAACAAAGTTTGGAGAGAGGATTCTCATAAAACCAGCTAGCACTATAAGGTCTACCCTATTTTCCTCTAATATCCTTATGATCTCTCCTTCAAATTCGCTCTTTTTACCAGGCTTTACATATACGGTAGGAATATTAGCTTTCTTTGCCCTTTCAAGAGCCATAGCATTAGGGTTATCACTTATTACTATGGCTATCTCTGCATAGAGTTTTCCTTTATTAATACTATCTATTATAGCCTGCAGATTAGTTCCTCTACCTGAGACTAAAACCCCAAGTCTAAGCTTCTTACTCAATCAAGACACCTCTTTTCCCACTGGCTACTTTCCCAATAACAATAGACTCTTCTAGAATAGAGCGCACCTTTTCTACTTCACTAGTATCAACTATAAGAACCATCCCTATACCCATATTAAATGTCCTATACATCTCCTCTTTAGGAAGTCTCAAATTCTCATTAATAAAGGCAAATATAGATAATAGAGGTATAGACTTACTATCTATGTAAACATAGAGACCTTCTGGAAGTATCCTTGGTATATTATCTATTAGGCCTCCTCCTGTTATATGAGCCATCCCTTTGATATTTACTCTACTCTCCAGTAACATCTTTATCTGCTTCCAATAGATCCTTGTAGGCGTCAACAATTCTTCATACAGGGGTTTATTTAGAGGAGGATAAATTCCATCAAGCGAAAGTTTCTTCTCTCGGATAAGTTTTCTAACTAGCGAGAATCCATTACTGTGAAGTCCAGAGGAGGGAAGACCCACTATGACATCCCCTTCTTTTATACTTTTTCCATCTATTATCTTATCTCTTTCAACTATACCGACAGCGAAACCTGCTAGATCATACCTGTCCTCAGGATAGAAATCAGGCATTTCTGCTGTTTCTCCCCCAACAAGAGGACATTCTGCCTCGTTGCAACCAACCACTATTCCTTCTATAATCTTCTCCATCACTTTTAAATTCAATTTACCACAGGCTATATAATCTAGGAAAAATAGAGGTTTCGCCCCATATACAATCACATCGTTAACTCCCATAGCTACAAGGTCTATCCCCACAGTACTGTGTATGTTAACTGCCTGTGCTATAAGAAGCTTAGTACCAACACCATCTGTTGAAGAGACTAACACAGGATCTTTGTACTGAAAGATGCTTACTAAAGATGCAAAACCTCCTATCCCTTCTAATACATAAGGAGGCTTATTAGAAATTTTATTCTTTATGATATCTACAAAAATTAATCCCTTATCTATATCTACCCCAGCAGACTTATAATCTAGATTCTTCATCATCAATCACTCCAAAATCAAATTTTGTCTTTAAAAAATCTTATGATATTCTATCATAAGTATGAATTGGACATTGTACATCTTCCGAATAAATATCTCCAGTAACAGCATAAGCTAATGCCCTACATCCTATACACTCATCCAATTTGCAAAAGTGACATCTTCCTTTAAGAAGAGATTTAGTTATTTTGCTCCTAAATCCCCTGAGTCTATCAAGAATAACTTCAAAGTTATCAGCTTTCAAATCTCCAATAGAAATAGGTAATCTTCTACAAGGATAAACTAGTCCGTCAGGCATAAGACACATAGATTCGTCCCCCAAGTTACATAGAGCACCTAGAAGCATCTGTTCCTTTATGTCTAGAAAAAATGCTCTAAATGGAAGAAGGGTTTTTGGATTCACATTAAATAGACTACCAATAATCTCAAGTACACTCATCCACTCCTCTGAGCCCATTAGGTTATCTATAATACCCTTTCCTACCCCTAAAGGAATAAATCTTTCCAATATTATACCTTTGACACCGATAGAATTCCCTAGGTGATACATATCCTCTATCCATTTATAATTAGACCTTGTAAGGGTATACATAAATATTATCCTTTCAGGTATATCTTGAATATTCTCCATTACTCTGTTAAAATTACCGGAACCTCTTATAAAATCATTGCTTTCGGGATTTGGTCCTTCCAGAGAAACTTTTATATAACTTAACTTATTATAAGAGTTAAGCCTATGATAAGAAGACTTTAAGTTAATACCATTTGTAATCAGATTGACCTCTTTTATAAAATCTAATTCTTCTAAGAAGTCCATAATAGGTAAGAGTAACGGGGAGATTAGAGGTTCTCCTCCAGTAATATTGATACTTAAAGACTTGTAACCTTTGAGTTTTAAAGTCAATACCATATCTATTATGACCTTCTTCCAAAGATCTATAGATATATCTCTTTTACTATCAAACCGGTCCTGATAGCAGTGTTTACACCTCAAATTACATAAGTCTGTAATATGCCACTGGAAGGCAAACTCCTTTTCCATAAATGTCGTCCTCTTGACTTTGATAGATATATACCTTATAATTTCCTAAGGTTAAGAATAATTACCTGTTAAATGGGTCTAAAATGGCTCTCGAATGGGTAATAAATGGATAAGGGTGGGCCTAATTGTTTAGGTCCATCCTTTTGGTTTATGTATGAGACTTTTCAAGATATTGTCTTAGATCTGCCAAATCTACATATCTGTCAGCCGCATTTCTTAACTCTATAGCTATATGACCAAGAGTAGACACCACTACTATCTCTTTTCCCATCATCCGGAGGTACTCTATGACACTTTCAAAATCACTATCCCCTGAAAAAAGATAGACTTCATCATAGTGATTAGCGGTAAGTATTAGATCTAAAGTCATCTCTACATCCATATTGCTCTTCTGTTTCTCTTCATTATCCACAGATGAGATTGTCTTTAGTGGCTTTTTTCGTACCGTATAACCTATTAATGTTAGAGCCTTCAAAAAATTCTCCTGATTTTGATCATTAGTATCGTATCCTGAATAATAAAATGCGTTATAAAAGTTTTCATTCCCTTTAAAATAATTGAGAAGTTTCTCAAAATCTATATTCCACTTTAACTTTCTTTGAACAAAATACAGATTATTCCCATCTATAAACAGAGCTCTTCTTCCCATAAAACTAAATATATCCTCCTAAACTATCCTATTAGTTAAATTTTACTCTTCCTGTCTACTCTGTCAATGCCTTTGAAATCCTGGCTTGTAATCATTTTTGAATATTCCTAGTCATAATTGCTAATCTTATAGCTAAAGCAAAACATACCTTACAAAACTTATTTTCTTCTCCTCTAACTCTTCTTTGAGTAACTTTACCCTTGAGAATCTCTTTACTTATGATATACTAAAGAAATATTTTATTTTTTATGGAGGTGCGTAATGTCTTACAGATTTTTCTCTATAATCTTTACTTTTATTTATTCTCATCCCTTTCTTACAAGGATTTGCACAAGAGAGTATAACTTGGGAGAAGACTTTTGGTGGCAAAGGTTGGGATATGATGGTCTCAATAGAAAGAACTTCCAATCAATGCTACATCTTAGCGGGAGAGACTAGATCCTATGGAATAGAAGGTGATATCTATGTATTAAAGCTTGATGGAATGGGAAATATACTCTGGGAAAAGAATTTTGGAGGAGCAGATTACGACTATGCAGAATCTATTCTCGAGACGTCAGATAAGGGATATATAATTGCTGGAATAACAAATTCCTTTGGTGCTGAAGCTGAGGATGTCTATATATTAAAACTAGATGCTTCAGGAAACCTCATCTAGGAAAAGACATTTGGTGGAAAGGGTTATGATAAGGCATTTTCTATTCAAGAAACTTTAGATGGCGGATATATCATTTGTGGTGGAACAAGTCCTTCTCTAGAAGAAGACCTTGACATCTATATATTAAGACTTAATAAAGACGGAGAGATGCTATGGGAAAAGACCAATGGTAGCGATGAAGAAGAGATGGGAAGGGCAATCCTTCTAAATTCTGATGGAGGCTTCTTTGTATTGGCTTATAGGAGGCCAGAGGAGAATAGGGATATTTATATGTTAAAACTTAATGGGGATGGAGATACTATCTGGGAAAAGATAGTGGACTCTGAGATTAACGTATTCCCAATCTCTATAGATAAAACTTCTTATAATGGATACATTGTCTCTGGTTACAAAATTGTTCCTAATGATTATGACGCTTATATTGCAAAATTCGATGGAGAAGGTAACCTGATGTAGGATAGAACATTTAATAATAGTGACTGGGACATGGCAATCTCTGTAAAAGAAACCGCAGATAAAGGTTATATTGTAGTAGGAAGAACCAACTCACCAGAAAGTGGTGATGCCGATGTATATATTAAAACTAGATGTATCTGGGAATCTCACCTGGGGAAAAACCTATGGTGGAAAACAGGATGATATAGGGGGCATCAGTACAACAAGCTTTTGATGGCGGATATATTATAACTGGACAGACAACCTCTTTCGGGGCAGGAGAAAGTGATGTCTATGTGTTAAGGCTTAACTCTGAAGGGAATATTGATAACAAGTAATAGCTTACCTTTAATGCTACTTGCAAAACAGGTTTCCTGAAACTATCTGTCCTTTAAGGTTTACACAGAACATTAATACAACCCTTGACAATAGATAAGTAATTAATTAAAATTTAACCATCTAAAATTAATCAATTTAGATGGAGGAAAGAATAATGAGCATCATCACAGAAGTAAGAGGAAGAGAGATCCTAGATTCAAGAGGTAATCCAACTGTTGAGGTTGAAGTTTATTTAGAAAGTGGACATATGGGAAGATCAAGTGTCCCATCTGGAGCTTCTACAGGGGTCCATGAGGCGCTTGAACTGAGAGATGGGG